>JAITTM010000030.1 GCA_031286975.1 Coriobacteriales bacterium | reverse complement strand
GCCACCAACGCAGCAAAACACGCAACCGCCACGAGCCGTCTCGCGTCCCGTCCTGCCCCCCCGAAGGAGAAGAGCGCCAAGCTTGGCGCCAGCTCGAACCTTAAAGTGGTGCCGCGGCGTGTTACCGGCAGCATTGGCACGGCTGGTGGCTCCAGTAGTGCGCTGCTGGCCTCTCAGGCGGAGAGGCGGCACCCTGTATTGGTGGGTCTGCTGGTGGCTGCCGCTGTTGTTCTTTGTCTTGCCGCCGCCGTTGTGCTGCTCTACCCGGTGAGCAAGGAATACTACATCGCCATGCGCCAGACCGACCGCTTGACCGCTGAATATGATGCTGTGCTCGAGCGCAACGAGCGGATACAGGAGCAGATCGATGCCCTGCAAACACCCGAGGGCATCGAGGATCGCGTTCGCGAGCAGTTTGGCTGGGTCAAGAGGGGTGAGCTGGCGGTCAACATCACGGGTCTCTCTCTCTCAAATACCTCGACCGTTCTGCCGGATGCGGTGCTTTCAGGCTCTGTCGAGCCTGAGTCGGACTGGCTCATCAACATGCTCGACCACTTTTTTGGCGTCGATACGCCCGAGGTGGCAAAGCCGCCCGTTCACGACCTGCTCGAACCTTAAGGGCGCAGGTGCCGCCGATGCGCCCCCTGCGCCTTGCCGCGCTTGATCTTGGCACCGTAACAACCCGCCTGCTGGTGGCCGACGTGTCCTTGGCAGGCATACACGAGCTGACGCGCAGAACCACCATCACACATCTGGGCGAGGGTCTGCTGCAAAGCGGTCGCATCAGCGAGGCTGCCCTCCAGCGCGAACTCGCCGCCTGCAAGGACTTTCTCGCAGCTATCACGGAGCTGGCTTCAGAGCAAGCTGTTGAGAAGACCGTGGCCTTTGCCACCTCAGCCATGCGCGACGCGACCAACAGCGCGCAGGTGCAGGAGGCTCTGCGCGCAGAGGGCATCGAGGTCGAGGTCATCTCTGGGGCGCGGGAGGCTCAGCTCTCCTTTCTCGGTACGCTGAGCGGTTTTGCAAACGATGGGCAGCTCTTTGGCACGGATGTGCTGACCGTCGACATCGGGGGCGGTTCGACCGAGGTCATCCTCGGCACGGTTGTGCAGGCGGGTGGGAGATGGGAGCCGCAGATAGCCTGCGCGCGCTCCTTCGACATCGGGAGCAGGCGAGTGAGCGACCTGTTCTTGCACAGCAACCCACCCAGCGCTGCGGAGTTGGAGCAGGCAGGTAGGTGGATTCGCGAGCAGATGCGCCCGTACTTCTGCGCGTTTTCTCGGTCGCCGCAGGTGATGCTTGCCGTGGCCGGAACCGCCACCACGGCTGTTGCCGTGCAGGAGGGCATGGCGGAGTACGACTCCGAGCGCGTGCATGGCTACCGGCTTGATGCCGCGACGCTTGCGGCGGTTACCAGCAAATTGGCGCAGTTGTCGCTGGAAGAGCGCCGAGAGGTGACGGGGCTTGAGCCCAGCAGAGCCTCGGTCATCGTTGGCGGCTTGCTGACGTTGCAAGCGGTGCTTGAGCTCAGCGGTCTGCCCGCCTTTACCGTAAGCGAGACCGACATCCTGCAAGGTGCCCTGCTCGACGCCTATGCAAGGGAAGAGCAACGCGAGCAGTAGCATTGTTAATAGATATTTGACGGAGTATCATAGGCACTAGTTCAGGGGCAACAGAAGATCAGGAGGGGATATCATGATTTTCCGTCGCAAATAGCCATAAGCTCTGCGGTATTGGTGTGTTCATTGTGTAGCGGCACAAGGGGTGTGTACGTGTTCTGAGTCAAACACAACAAGATACTGGAGGGCAACGCTATGAAGAACAAACGCACAAGACTGGTTCTGGGTGCTGTGGCAGGCGTATTGGTGGTAGTGTTAGTTGTGGTGTTTATTGCAACTGATGGTAAGCCGGGGCAACTGTTTGTGAATGCCAATCTGGAGACCGATAGTGCCACAACCGAACAAACAGCGCAGCAACCCGTGGTACAGTCATCAGCAGGAGGGGCTGGCATCAGGACCAGTGTAGAGTTCGAGATGCCCAGCCTTATGAACAGCGACTTCATTTTCAGGGGCACCACGCTTTCTGTCGAAAACCCTGAGCGCATAGTAGAGCTTGTTGACCGGGAGCCCTTTGGTGTCAGTGGCACCTATACCTATTATGAGACACTGGCAACCATACGGGTTGATGCGGTTTATGCTGGCGATGCCTTTAGCGTAGGCGATACGGTGGTTTTGTACTGTCAGGGAGGTTCAGATAAGGGAAGCGATACCCAGTTCTCGAATTTCTATCCCGATGGTTTTATCATTGCCCCGGGGCAGGAAGATGTGTTCTTTTCAATGATATTTCCAGAATGGCTTAGGCCTCGGCTGGGTTTTGAGACTGGTCAAATTGATCTAAGGCTTTATGATAACTTGTTTCGAATGTTTCCTGTCAAAGACGGCCTGATCTCCGCTGATGACGTCTGGGCAGATGAGGTAGCACCCTCTGTACAGGTAACCCCTCAAGAAGAAGCCGACTTATCCATCGGCACCCTTACACTGCAAAGCGCACAGACCTATGGCAGGGCTTTTTATACCGAGCAGGACTTCATTGC
>JAITTM010000016.1 GCA_031286975.1 Coriobacteriales bacterium | reverse complement strand
ATCAATCCCGCCAACCCCGCCGTGCACAAGGCGACCACCGGCCCAGAGATCTGGGAGGCCACCGGCGGCGAGATCGATATCCTGGTTTCAGGCATCGGTACCGGCGGAACCATCACGGGTGCCGGCGAGTACCTCAAGAGTAAGAAGGCCGCAATCAAGATTGTTGCCGTCGAGCCCGCCGCCTCCCCCGTGCTGAGCAAGGGCACCCCCGGCCCCCACAAGATCCAGGGTATCGGCGCCGGCTTTGTGCCTGACGTGCTGAACACCGGCATCTACGACGAGATTATCACCGTTGAAAACGACGATGCCTTTGCAACCGGTCGCACTGTTGCCAAGACGGACGGCGTGTTGGTAGGCATCAGCTCTGGTGCCGCCCTCTGGGCAGCCACCCAGCTGGCAAAACGCCCCGAGAACAAGGGCAAGAAGATTGTAGCCATCCTCCCCGACACCGGCGAGCGCTACCTCTCAACCGCCCTGTTTGCCGATTAGAGGGACGTCGATTCCAGCCAAATACGTTGCATTTTGCAAGTAGTCGATGCCCCCCTGAAAAGCCACAAGAGCCCCGTCAACACTGGCGGGGCTCTTGTTAGTTGTGTAGGATGAGGCAACTGGGGAGAAGGACGGGCTCGATCTTCTCCCCAGCCTGCCCTTCTGGAGCAGGCATCCAGATGCGCGCGGCTCCCCGTTGCTGGCTACTTGCCGCAGATATGCTTGGCTGCCACAAAGCCCATGACGGCACCCTGGCCGAGCGTAGCTCCGCCCGCAAAGTAGGCGGCGACACCGGACGAGCAGTTTCCCGCGGCATAAAGGCCGACTATCGGGTTGCCATCGACATCGACAACCTGCGCGTTTTGGTTGATCTTCAGGCCGCCACGCGTGCCGCCCATCATGCCTGGCACATAACGGCAGGCATAAAACGGGGGCTTCTCAACAACGCCAAGAACGGTTGTGGGGAGCGTGGCGCCCGGGGCGAGCATGAACTGCCCCATCATGGCAAGCGTATTCACACTCACGGGTTTGCCGCGATGCCAGATTGGGTCGCTGCCCTGGGCGGCGTTGGCATTGAAGGTCGCCACCTCATCGAGGAGGTTCGCCTTGTCGATGCCCAGCTTGTCCGCGAGCTCTTCAAGCGTGTCAGCCTTGAGCACAAACTCAGGCGGGGTCGCCGCCGGGGCATAACCGGGCAGCAGGAAGGTCTCGGCATAGTTGGAGTCGGCGATCCAGAAGCCGGGGATGTTGACGAATTCCATGGTTCCTGTGTCATAGACGCCAAAGGCGCGGTTAAAGGTGGCATACATCGTGCTCTCATCCGCAAAACGCCTGCCCTTGTGGTTGACGATGATGCTGTGGGGAAAGCCGCGCGGCGCAAAGGCATCGCTGCCGGCGCCGTCATACCTGAAGACTCCGGGCACGAACTCCGGGTCGGTATCATAATGGGGGCAGCCAAAGACCTCGTCCATATAGGCAAGCTGGGCCCCGATCTTCGCGCCGATACGCTGGGCGTCTCCCGTGTTGTTCTGAACACCGTTTGAGCGGTAGTAGGGAAAGGGGAGAAAGAACCTGCGCATCTCCTCGTTATGTTCAAAACCGCCGGTGCCAAGGATAACGGCACCCGCCTTGACGTTGATATCCCTGCCGCCCTCGGTGACAACCGCCCCGATAACGGCGCCCGCATCGGTGATGAGCGATTTGACGGATGCGCCCATCAGCAGCTCGACGTTCTCGTGGCTGTCGACATACTCGCGATAAATGGGCCATTGCAGCGGTGCCGACATCTGCTCGCCAGCGGCATCGAAGGGATACCAGCTGCCGTGGCCAAAGCCATCGGGGAGTGAGCCCTCATAGAGCTCATAGTAGTCGGCAAAGGCACGATTGATGTGACCCCACTTCGCCCAGCCGTGGGTATCGAGCACAAAATGCGCAAACTCATCGGCGTTGTCCACAAAGGCCGCCTGCACGGCTTCGTCCATACGGCTGTCGCCGCAGAGTTTCATGTAGCCAAGAACCTTCTCCCGCGTGTCTTCGATGCCCTCCTCAGCATTGAAGCTGAGCAGGGCGAGCGCGTAGCCCCCACCCGAGGTGCCCGAGGTGCCTCCGAATATGGCCGCGTCTTTCTCGGCGATGAGCACGGACTTCGAGCCCAGCTCCGAGCAAGCGATCGCAGCATGGATCACCGTGCCTGTTCCCGCTACAAAGACATCGACCTCTTTGTCCCAGGTGACGTCGCCGGATGATGCCGTTCCTTCTTTTGTCCCGTCGCTTGGCGTGCAGGCGGCCAACGCGCCTATGCTCAAGCTGCCAAGCCCTGCCAGGCCGGCGGCCTTCAGCATATCGCGTCGTGAGATTCCCCCTGGCTGCCCGATGTTGCTGCTGTCTTTCATATCGCTCCTCCTCTGTGTTGTTGGTGCAGATGATGCCTCAGTATAGGAGGGTGAAAACGGTTGCCCTAATTCGTCTTTTTAGGCGGCTTGCAAAACACAAAATAGCGGTATTCCGATTTTTGGGGTTCTGGTTTTTTGCGGGCAGCTTTCGCTGCTGCTTGTGCGCGTTCCCTGCTATCATTGTGCGCGGAAGGATCGACCACCCGTTATGCTCAATAATCCGCCGTTCCCGCTGGGACAGGCACGTTGGGGTTGCCATGAAAATTGAGACTTTGAACGAATTTATAGTCCTGGTCAAGCACAAGAATTACAGCCACGCAGCCAAAGAGCTCTATTGCTCACAGCCCAATCTGAGCAACCACATGGCGCAGCTCGAAAAGGAGCTGGGCTTCAGACTGTTTTCGCGCCATGCCAATCACCTGAGCCTGACGGTGGCTGGATCCGAGTTTCTCAAGGGCGCGCAATCTATTCTCAACACCTATGAAAAGACCACGAAGAGATGCCTGACGCTTGCCGAGAACATCGCGCCTGTACGCGTTCAGAGCACGCTGATGAACTCGACGCTGCACAAGCAACTGCGGGATATAAAGGACATCCCTTACGATTTTATCGATGTGGATTTTGGCATGACGGTATTCAAGGCCTTTAAAGACGGTCTGCTCGACATAGGGTTCGACAACGATTTTTCCAAGATCCCCTCGCTGGTGGATGAGGCTCGATCCCTGGGGCTCGCGTGGCTTCCGTTTGATGCGAGTCCGGTTGCACTGTGCTTCATGCGCACACATCCACTCGCCAAAAAGCAGCCACTGAGCCGGGAGGATCTGCGCGGGGCGGTTATCGTCATCCAAAATGGACAGCACTTCGACCGCTGGAAACTCATGCTTCTCTCGCTGCTGGGCGATGATCTTGAACTGGAATTCGTGCTCAACCCCGTGGAGAGCTACTCGAGCATAAGCCTCGTCGATTTTGGGGAGACGGTCTACATCTGCGGAAGGAGCAGCGTGGCGGGGGTTCTGGCCCACCGCGACGACGTGGTCATCTGCACCGAGCTGAGCGACCTCAGCCTTGACGCCGGCTCACTGCTCCTATATCGAGAAGACGACGACACCGTTGCCGCCCTCGTCAAGCGACTCATCCCAAAAGGCATCGGAGAAGAGCTCTGCTATGAAACCACTGAACGATAGAATGCGGCAGCCTGGTCGAGTGCGGTCATGGCTTCGTCCAACATGCGTGAGTTGTGCAAGAAGGCATGTAGGACGCCGCCAAACACCACATGCTCATGGCGTATGCCCCCTTCGCTCAAGATGGTAGCAAGGGTGGCGGTATCGTCTTTGAGCGGGTCAAATTGGGCAGCGGCAAGATAGCAGGGCGGCATGCCGTGCGTCAAGTCGGCACGCAGGCAATCGACGTAGGGGCTCTCATGATCCTCGGGGTGCGCAAGGTAGCAGTCGTAGTAATACCGCAAATCGCTTTCGCTCAGCCCGTCCCAAGAACCGCCCAGCAAACGCCGCGACATCGAGTCGCGTAAGCCGTACAACCCATAAAACAGCAGGAGCGAGCAAATGGGCTCGAAGTCACTTGTGTCGCTCGTTTTGCTCGTGCCATTCGAGTCGCCTGTAGTGGCGCCGCTCATGCTCCCTGCGCCCCTGTCCCGCAGATATAGCATGGTCGCCAAACACAGATACGCGCCGCAGCTGTCACCTGCCAGCGAGATCGTGTCCGCATCAATGCCTAACTCCTTGCCCTGATCGCGCAGGTAGTCAACGAGTGCCACGCACTGTTCAAGCGCAACGGGAAACTTTGCCTCGGGCGACAGGCTGTAGTCGATACCCACCACCACCGCGCCAGTCTTATCTGCCAGCAGGCGCATGATGCGATCATGCGTATCAAGATTGCCCAGCACAAAACCACCACCGTGAATATAGCCAATTGCGGGCAGCAGCTCGCCTGGGGCAGCTTGGCGCGGCACATGCAGTCTGATGGCGCATGACCCTGCTGGCGTTGCAATGGTCTGGTCAATGCGCCTGAACATAACCGGGCCACCCTCATTCCAAAACGCACGTTCTTTTAGATAGCCCTCTCGCATCTGCTCAAGCGTAGCACCAGGCGCATAGGCATCCCCTGCCAGTTCGTTTGACTTTTCAAGCACAGCCTTCATCTGCGCATTGATGCGCTCGAGCACAGGAACCCTGTTCATGAAACCACCACCTTGCTTCATAATGAACCACTGATTAACTTATTGCATACCATCTTGCAGTCTATTTCTCGCCCGTATGCGTTGGCAAGATGAGAAGTGAAGTGAGGCGGCACCGGCAGCACTGCGCAAGCACCGCCTCACAAAAACATCAGCCGGGCAACGAGTTGCCCGCAGGCACATAATCAGGCAGCCTGCTCCGGCGTTGTCTTATCCAACTTTGCGTTCTTGCGCTTGACAAAGAAGAATAGCACCAACGAGGCAAGGGTAGCCAGCAGGGCGGCACCAATCAAGATCAGGAATATCTCCTGATACGCACTGGCGGCAACATCACCGGCAGCATTGGTCTGACCGTCCATGATGGCACCAAACCAGATGCTCGAAAACGTGTCAGGCAAAAACCCGATGATGGAGAGAATGCCCGTTGCGGCACCAAAGTAGTGCAGGGGCACGCGACCCTCGGTCAGCTGCGCGGAAACCACCCCAAAGGCACCATTGGCGATAAAACCGAGCAGGATGATCAGCACCGCCGCAATAACCACGACAGCTGGCTCCGGCGGCAGGAGCATCAGCGCGCCCAACGCAACGATAAAGACAACACTGCCAGCCGCAATAACAACGGAGGGCTTAAAGCGATTGGCGATAAATCCGAAGATCGGCCCCGAAAGCAGAGTGATGCCATAGTTGCGTATGTTGGCGATGATGGTGGTAACCACCAGCGAGGCACCAAGGATACCGGTCAGATAGGGTGTGGTATAGGTCACGCCGGTGTAGAAGAAATACACGAAGAACAACGAGATAGCTGCCAGCCAGACTACAGGGTTTTTAAAGGCAGAAACAAACTCAGAGAGATTAAAGCCGCCTTCTGACTTGATCTCGCCCTTGAACTTGGGGATAAAAAGCAGTGACAAAACGCCGAGAATCCCAATGATAATACCCAAAAAGCCCAGGTACAGACTCACGCCAAGCCCCAGATTCTCACCAACAGCGGCAACGAATCCTGTCGAGATAAACCCGATGGCCAGCCCAGCAACGCCGTAGATACCATACGAGATACCAATGCGCTTGGGATACTCATCCTCCTTGGACACCAGGCGCACCAGCTTATAACGCACGCCCCACCAGATAAGGATCGTGGTGATGCCCATCATCACAAATACCGCATAGAGCACCTCGATGGACGGTAGCGCCGCATAGATAAGGGTGAGAACCGCGGTGCCGAGAAAACCGACCGACGAAAGCGTGCGCATACGCAGCTTGTCGGCAATAATGCCCGAAGGCAGATAGCAGATCAGTGCCGCAATGGCGTAGGCACCAAAAACGGCACCCAGTTCGGTATTGGTCACACCAAGCGCCTGCTGCAACGGATCGTAGAACACGGCTTTAAGATAGGCAGGCGCATAGATGATCGAACTACCCATGCTCGCCAGAATCAGCAAAAACCACCTACGACCACTGCTCAGATCCTCGTAACTCTTTTCGAAACTTGTGTCTCTTGCCATCTCAATCTCCTTTTCTTGTACTCATTAACCGTATCGGTATTCAACACCCATGGTGGGCTGGGGGTTCTCCCACTTGGCGATGATGGTGTCGCCGCAGGCAATGCGGCAGGTGCCGCACTCCAGGCAACCGGCGTAGTCAAAAGATTTCTTGCCCTCATCGTCAATCTTATAAAGCGCAGCCGGACACACACGCACGAGCTTTAAGAATTCCTCGGTGTCTGGCTCGGCGCAAAGCTCGATATGCGCGTTGTTCTCGTCAACCTCGTACTTGTTCAACGCAAGGTACTCATCCACATTCACGGTGATGGTTTGCAAGGTTTTTTGTGTGCTCATAGTGCCTTCATCCCTCCTCTCAGGTCTTTTAGGATGTTTAAGAGCCCAACCTTCTTTGCAAGGGGCATGATGGATTTCTTGAGCGGCAACGTAGGCGTGCCATCCACGATGAACAGGGCCTCCATAACGTCGCGTATAAGAGCGGGATAGGCGCTAAAAAGGCGAGTCGTCTGCTCCATGAAGTGGGGAAAGTTCTTGAATTGCCTGAGATCCGCAAGCACAAAACTCTCCTCAAGTGCTTTGATGTAGCCACCAAGACCTGCCTTTGAGGTGTCCCCCGCTGCAAGCGCTGCCGCCGCCGTGCGTCCCGCGTGCATGCCCGCTGCAAGGGCGTAATCCATGCCGCGCACCATGTAGCCCAGGTTCACACACATCATGGCGGATTCACCCGCAAGGATAACGCCATCGCCCGTAAGCTCAGGCATCATGGAAAGTCCGCCCTCAGGCACCATGTGCCCGGAGTGCTCGACTACCTTGCCACCACGGATAAGGGGAGCTATGGCAGGGTGGCACTTAAAGTCTTCCATCATCTGATAGATAGGCGTGCTCGCGCCTGCAAGGTCAGAGATGGTGGCCACAAGCCCCAGCGATATGGACTCGCGATTGGTGTACATGAAGCCACCACCGATGTGCCCGTGGGTGGCATCCCCCACAAAAAGCCATGCAGCGCCTTCGCCGTCGTGCGCAAGCACGCGGTCTTCTATGACTGAGGCGGGCAGCTCAATGGTCTGCTTGATGCCTACGGCCATAGTGTGTGCCTTTGGTCGGGCAAAACCTACGGCTTGCTCGGTCAACAGGGAGTTCACCCCGTCAGCCAAGATCACCACGTCGGCGGTTAT
>JAITTM010000207.1 GCA_031286975.1 Coriobacteriales bacterium | reverse complement strand
TCCACCTCGATGCCACCACGGTTCTTAGCCGCTCCATCGCCGAGCTGGGCATCTACCCCGCTGTCGATCCGCTGGCATCGACCTCACGCGCGCTATCTGCCGAGGTTCTGGGTGAGGAGCACTACCAGGTAGCCGTCACTGTGCAGGAGATACTGCAGAGCTACTCAGACCTGCAGGACATCATCGCTATCCTCGGCATGGACGAGCTCAGTGAGGATCAGAAGCTCACCGTGAGCCGTGCCCGCAAGATACAGCAGTTCTTGGGTCAACCCTTCCACGTGGCAGAGGTCTTTACCGGCAACCCCGGCAAGTACGTCAAGCTGGAGGACACTGTGCGCTCGTTCAAGGCCATCATCGATGGCGAGTGTGACGATATCCCCGAGCAGGCCTACCGCTACAAAGGTGCGATTGAAGAGGTGTATGAAGCCTACGAAGCCATGAAATGAGGCTTTCTGTGAGCGGCATCTTGGCTTTCAAGCGGAACCTGAGCTCAGTCACGTACCTTAGTACGCTCCTTACGCTCAGAACCCGCTTTCAAGCTAATCTGCTCCCTCACAAAAGTCTCGTGATTGGGTGTGAGCGAGCTGCTCACCCACAAAACGTCTCGGATTGAGCGGTGAAGGATGCAATGCCCACCCTCACAACCGGCAGGATTTTAGAAAGGTAACCAATGTCAGCCACATTACTCTGCGATATCGTGACACCTGAGCGCCTGATTTACTCCGCTGAGGTCAACTTCGTCGCGGTTCCTGCCAGCGAGGGTGAGATCGGCTTTCTGGCGGGACGTTCGCCGGTTATGAGCACGCTCAACAGCGGTCTGGTGCGCGTCAAGCCCGAGGAGAACAGCGCGATGTTGCGCTTCGCAGTTGCCGGTGGCTATGTTGAGGGTGACGGTCGCAAGATCGTCGTACTGGCAAACCGCGCCACCAACGTCGATGAGGTAGAGCTCGATTATGTCAAGGAGAAGATCACCGAGACCGAGCAAAAGCTCAAGGCACTGAGCGAAGGCGACGCGCAAGTTGCCTTCTTCACCGCGGAGCTCAACTGGTACCAGCTCCTCGAAAACTACGCCAAGCGCTGACGGGTTTCAACCCAAACCCCAACCCAAGCCCTGAGCAAGATTCCAAGGGAGGCACTAGCCTCCCTTGCGTGTTTTGCGTGTAACCCGGCGCCCTGCCCTATAGGTATGGTGAACCTGCCGAGAGAAGCAGCGCTCACGCAGCAGGGCACAAGGGGCACAAAAAGACCGTCGATTAACTGAAGTTCGCGGATTAACAGAGCGCCAGTATTGCCCTACAATGAGGGTGCATTGATTTTGCCAAAGCCTGAAAGGAAGGCGTGTGAGCACAGAAGTTATTGTCGTTAACGGGGGCAATCCCCTCAAAGGGGTCGTTCCTATCACGGGAGCTAAGAATTCGGTTCTCAAGCTCATGGCTGCCTCTTTGCTCGGGCCGGGTGTGAGCACCATCGACAACGTCCCCATCATCTCCGATGTCACCCTGATGGGCGAGGTTCTCACCTGCCTCGGCGCGAGCGTGACCTTTGGCGATCATCGGGTCACCCTTGACACAAGCCGTATCGACTCCATCGAGACGCCCTATGAGCTCGTAGCCAAGATGCGCGCCTCGATAGCGGTACTCGGCCCGCTTATCGGGCGCTTTGGAGAAGCCCGGGTCGCCATGCCCGGCGGCTGCAACCTCGGAGCGCGCAAGCTCGATCTGCACATCGTGGGGCTTGAGGCTTTGGGCGTGGTGTTCGAGATCGAGCACGGTCTTATCCACGCCACTACACCGCAGGGGCTGCACGGTGCCTCGGTGCTGTTGGAGTTCGCTAGTGTGGGCGCCACCGAGAACCTGATGATGGCCGCCACGCGCGCTCAGGGCACCACCGTTATCGACAACGCCGCCCGTGAGCCCGAGATCGTCGACCTCGCCGAGTTTCTCATACAGATGGGCGCGCGCATACAGGGACAAGGCACCACGACCATCCAGATCGAGGGCACAGACGCGCTGAGACCCGTTGCGCATCACCGTACCGTCGCCGACCGGATCGAAGCGGGGACGTTCTTGGTGGCAGGCGCGCTGGGCGGCGGGCCGCTTACGGTGCAAGGCGCCAATCCCCAGCATCTGCAGATAGCGCTCACCAAGCTGGAGGCGCTGGGTTGCGAGCTTGTGACCACTGATGACTCTATCACCGTCTCGCGCTCAGCTGCCCTTAGAGCCGTCGATATCCAAACCCTGCCGTATCCGGGGTTTCCAACTGACCTGCAGGCGCAGTTCATGGTGCTTGACGTGCTGGCAGAGGGCTCAAGTGTCATCACGGAGAATGTCTTTGAGAACCGCTTCATGTTCGCTGACGAGATCAGCCGCATGGGAGCCGTGCTCCGCATCGAGGGGCACCACGCCCTGATCACCGGCGTCAGGCAGCTTTCAGGCGCTCCGGTGCAAGCCCCTGATTTGCGGGGCGGCGCGGCACTGGTGCTTGCGGGCCTGGTTGCCGACGGCCAGACGACGGTCTCTGCCATCGAGCATATCGATCGCGGCTACGAACACTTTGTCGAAAAACTACGTGCTGTGGGCGCTGACATCAGCCGCAGAGAGCAGTGATGCGCACAGAGGCCCTGCGGAGTACTTGCGTACTACTTGCGTAATCGCGGTAACCGCTTGGTGTCTTTTGCTTAAAAGCTGGTCGAGCATTAGGTTGTGATGGTAGACTATGCACTGGTTTGTGAAAGCAAGATAAGGAGCTTATCCAAGATGGCAGACTTTGGTTCTGAAACAGGTGTTGAGGGTTTGGACTACGCCGCAGGCCTTGCGGAGTTCCCTCTTGAAAAAATCTACCGGCGCATCCTGCGCACCTATATACGGAGTACCCCCGCTTTGCTCGAGAAGCTGCAAAGCGATCTTCAGGATCCATCCGATGAGAATATCCAGGATTACATCACTACGGTGCATGGTCTTAAGGGTGCGAGTTACGGGGTTCATGCCAATCTCGTGGGCGACAAGGCAAAGGCCTTGGAGTTTGCCGCAAAAGACGGTGACCTCAAAACGGTCTTCTCCCAAAATGACGCGCTTATCGCTACCACGCAAAGAATGTTGAGCGATTTGGAAGCCTATCTGGATGCAACGCCCGAAAAGGACTGACACGCACACGAACATCGAGCTCCTGATTTTATGGGGGGCACAAGAAACGTACTTGAAAAATTGAACAGGAGTTCTCTACGTGGCGAGACAAACAGGCGGTACTCAGAACAGCAAAAATTCGCGTGGCGGAAACCTGCGTGACAGGAATCTCAAAGATAAAGAGGTCAATCTCGTTTCTGCGCGTTCGTTTGTGAATGAGGATGTGAGCTCACATTCTCGCACGGTGACGCGTGATAGTCTTGCCAAGCAGCGCCAGAGGCGCAGTCGCCGAAAGAGGATAGTCATCGGTGTATCGGTGGGAATATCCGCCTTGCTGGTGGCGTCGCTGGTGGCACTCGGTGCCTGGTGGGTCTACATCAACGACCAGCTCACGCGTGACAGCGATGGCAACCACGTCAACCTTGACACCATCGAAGCGGTTACCGCCGACAGGAGTTCACGCCCTGAGGATCCCTTCTACATGCTGTTGATGGGCACCGATAAGCACTATGAGGGCGAGATACAGCGCTCCGACACCATGATCCTCGCACGCATCGATCCGGCGCACAAAAAGGCCGCGTTGATATCGATTCCCCGTGACACACGGTATTACATGGAGGGCTATGGCTGGCAAAAGATCAATGCCGCCTATGCCTTTGGCGAGATGGAGGAGGGGCACACGGGTGCCGAATACACCATCAAGGCGGTTTCTGATTTTGCCGGTGTGCCCATTACCTATTATGCGGAGCTCAACTTCGATGGCTTCAAGGGCGTAGTTGATGCCCTGGGCGGCGTAGAGGTCGATGTGCCCGTCGATATCATCGGTGACGAGGACGCAGGTGGTCTTGACATCTACAAGGGTCTGCAGGTGCTTGATGGCGAGCATGCCCTGGTGTTCTGTCGTGCCCGCCAATCTCTGATTAACGGAGATTACCAGCGGCAGGCTGACCAACGAACCTTCTTGCAAGCCCTGGCCAAGCAGCTTCTGGCATCTGATAGCGTGACCATCGTCAACTCCCTCAACAGCATCGCCATGATGACGACCACCAACATGGACATCGCGGAGATAACCTCACTGGCAATTGCCATGCGTGGCATGCAAGAAACCGACATCTATACCTATATCGTTCCTGGTGACGGTGGCATCTCTCCTGATGACCAACTCTGGTACGAGATAACGGACGATGCCGCATGGCAGGCGCTGATGTCCGCCATTGATGCAGGGGAGTACCCGGAGCAGGATCTTGAGATCGAAGGCGAGACACCCCCGTCCTATCAGGCGACCCCCACAACGGGCGGAGCATCCTCTGGAACAGCCGGCTCCTCGGTCGACCATGCCGGTGGGTCGTCATCAAACGTGAATACTTCCGATTACCTTGTTGCCGTCCGCAACGGTTGGGGCATCCAGGGCGCTGCCACCAGCGTCTCGGACATGCTCGCAATCGCCGGCTACCAGCAAGGCGAGATAGGCAACACCAATGCCAAGGTCTACAAGGAGACCCTGATTGTATATGCCACTGATGACGATAAGGCCGCCGCGGAGGACATCCAGGCTCGCCTGGGCTACGGTCGCATCGTTGCGTCCCTGGGCCGCTATGCCTTTGAGGGCGATATATTGGTGGTAGTGGGCTCAGATTTCCCGCTGTAATCCCGCTTTTTGGATAAGACACTGCACAAAGGGCAAAAGGCGCAGTTGCAGGTCTTCTGTCGCTGCTGCGCGCAGGCGTGGGTCTGACAACGACGTACCACTACAGCGTCTCGTTCATCGACCCCATGCGATAGCCGAGCAAATCAAGCGCAACAAAGGTGAATCCATAGCTCACCAGCGCCTCGTGTACGCGCGCGCGTGTCTCCGGGTCGCTCAGCAGCAGCATACCGGCCTCGTCGGTCTCGATGCGCGCCACAGCGCCGTGGCTGCGCACGCGCAACTGTCGCAGCCCAAGGTCAAGCAGGAACTGCTCGGCCTTCTCCACACGCTTGAGACCTTCAACCGATAGAGGCTCACCAAAAGGGAAGCGCGATGCCAGGCAGGCAAAGGATTGCTTTTCCCAGGTGGACAGCCCCAGCTCCCGTGAGAGACTCCGTATCTCCTGCTTGCAAAGTCCCGCCGCACACAGCGGACTCTTGACCCCCAGCTCGCTGACGGCAACAAGCCCGGGGCGATAGTCACCCTCATCATCAAGGTTTGAGCCCTCGGCCACCCAGGCGAGCTCGCGCTCCAGCGCAATCGCCCCGATCTTCTCGAACAGTTCTGTCTTGCAGAGATAACAGCGATGTGGAGGGTTCTGGGCAAAGCCCTCGATTGCAAGCTCCTCCGAGTCAACGATCACGTGCTCGATACCGCGCTTTTGGCAAAAGGCAGCCGCCTCATCCAGCTCTCGCTGCGGAAACGAGCAGGAGCGTGCCGTGACCGCCAGCGCCTTGCCCCCCAGCTGTTCATGGGCAACAGCCAGCAGGAGGGTGGAGTCGACTCCGCCGCTGAAGGCAACGACAACGCCTTTCAGCTCGCGCAACTCCTTGCGGAGAAGTTCGAGCTTATCATGCAAACCAGCCGTCATCATCCTGTTTTCCACTCGTGCGACTCCCTTGCCATCCGTCTCAACTGCTCTCAGATTTTAACCGAACAGCGCTTGCAAGTCTGTAGAATTCTTCTTGTTTTAACGGGCATTTTGGAGTAGTATGGATAACCCGCGCCGAAGGGGCGCCGGGTGAGCAGAATTTCTTTGGAATTCCTAAAGATTCTTCTTGACAGGCTAAGGGGACATGCGTATTATATCTCCTTGCGTCTTGCGCACCTAGCTGAAAAAAAGCGCGGGATGATCAAGGGAATCGGACGGCAATTTAGTCCGACTTCTGTTTGCTAGGAGTGGTTTCAAGCACCTTGAAAACTGGATACTGTGATGTAAGAATAAGCCAAGTGAGAAACCCGTCAAGATGTACGGTCAATCAAAAGACACGGCATCAAGACAAAAATAAAGTTAGAGTCAAACTTAACTGAAACAGTCCTCACGGACTGTATTAAACGGAGAGTTTGATCCTGGCTCAGGATGAACGCTGGCGG
>JAITTM010000138.1 GCA_031286975.1 Coriobacteriales bacterium | reverse complement strand
ATCGCCCCTGCATTTTGGCGTATTCCACAGACGGTGAACGGAAGGAACATTATCGATGTTATATCTCTCCCAAATGCTGGGAAAGCCGGTGCTCGACTCCGATGGCGAGGAAATCGGCCGCATCAGCGACCTGGCCATCCAGACCGGCGAGGTCTTCCCGCGCATCACCTCACTGGCTTTTCTCGGGCCGTCCAAGACGCCTTTCATGGTCTCGTGGCGCAAATACGTCGCCAGTTTTGACGACGACCGCATCACGCTGAACAAGCCAGCGAAAGACATCCGCTTCTCCTACCTGCAACCCGACGAGCTCCTGCTTGCCCGCGATCTTCTCAACAAACAGATCGTGGACACGCAGGGTCTCAAGGTGGTGCGCGTCAACGACCTCAAGCTCTCACAGAGCAACAGGCAGCTGCGCCTGCTGGGTGCCGAGGTGGGCGCGCGCGGCATGCTGCGAGGGCTCTCGCCCGCGCTTGAACGCGCGACACAGGCGATTGCCCGACTCTTTGGTCGCCCGCTCGAAGAGAACATCATCGCGTGGAACTACATGGAGCTGGTCGACCGTGACCTGAGCGCCGTCAAGCTCTCGGTCACCCATAAGCGCTTAAGCGAGCTGCATCCGGCAGACGTGGCCGACATCTTGGAGCAACTTGATCCGCAGCAGCGCGGCCTGGTGTTCGAGCACCTGGACAACCAACGCGCGGCCGAGACCATCGCAGAGCTGGAGGACGAATACCAGGCTGACATCCTCGACGACCTGAGCGAGCGCCGCGCCAGCGAGCTGCTCGCGCAGATGGATCCCGACGACGCCGCCGACATCCTGGGCGACCTGCCCTACGAGAAGGCCGAGAAGCTGCTCTGGCTCATGGGCGTGCAAGACCAGCGTCGTATCCGCTCGCTTTTGGGTTATAAGGAGAAGACCGCGGGCGGCATCATGACGCCGGAGTTCGTAGCGGTGCCTGAGGATAAGAGCGTGGGCGAAACCATCGAGAAGATCCGCAGCATGAGCGAGGATCTCGAGACAGTGCACTACGTGTACACCCTGGGTACCGACAGCAGACTGACAGGTGCCCTCTCGCTGCGTTCGCTGGTGCTGGCAGACAACGCCACCAGCGTCTTTGACCTGGCAACCCGCGACCTCATGACGGTCTCACCCGACGACGACCAGGAGGAGGTGGCGGACGTCATCTCGAAGTACGACCTGCTTGCCGTGCCAGTTGTGGACGAGAACAACACCATCTTGGGCATCGTGACCATCGACGATGCCCTGGATGTCTTGGAGGAGGAGCACGACGAGGACCTGCAGATCGCCGGTGCCGGCTCGCGCAACAAGGACGGCGAGTCGTATACCGCCTTGAGCCTGCTGCGTTGGCTGCTGCGCAGGGAGCTGTGGTTCATCGTTTGGGCGGTGCTCACGCTGCTCATCACTTTGGCGGGTGGCTTTGCCCAGTTTGTCGGCGCCTTGGTGCTGATGCCCTTTGTGCTGCTGATTGCTGATGACATCGTGGCCTTCTCGATCAACGACCTGATTGAGTACGACGGCTCAGTGGGCAGCACCGCAACCGCCCTGCGCCTGCTGTTGCGCAATCTTGTTGTGGGCGTTTTGACTGCCGCGGTTGTGGCGCTCGCCTTCTTTGCCTTCGCCGCCGCCTTGACCCAAAGCGCCGCACTGCCCGCCGCGGCAGACGCAGCCAGCGCCAGCTCGGCACCGGCGCTGCTGGTGGCGCTGGTCAACGCCTTTCTTCCCACGGTCATCGCCTGTTTTGCCACCATACTCGCCAGCGTGCTGGTAACGGTGATCGCCCGCCGACGACTGGACAGGAGCAAGGTGCCAAGCAGCACCGCCTTCACCCTGCTGATGATGGGCTTTGGCCTGCTGGTTCAGCTCGCCCTCTATTACACCGCCACACTACTGGTTGCCTAGCGGGTGGACGCTATGGAGAAAACCGAGCGAGTAGCGGCAAGCAGCCCAGCAGCCCAGCAAAGCGGCGGAGCCGATGGCACCACGGCCGTCTCCCAGCAGCAGGCGCAACAGACGGCCGTCTCCCTGCAGCACCCGCAGCACCCGCAGCCACCGGAGTCTTTGTCTGCCCCTGCGGCTGCCCCTGCGGCTGCGGCTACGGCGGCTGCCCCTGCCCCTGCGGCTGCGGCTACGGCGGCTGCGGCTACGGCGGCTGCGGCTGCGGCGACAACATCCAATGCGCCCACTGCGCCCAGTGCGCCCAAGGCGCCCAAAAAGAAGCGGTACCTCTTTGTGCTGCTGGCGGCCATGGGGCCAGGAGTCATCGCGGAGCTGGCGGGCAATGATGCCGGTGGCATCTCGACCTTCAGTGTGGCGGGTGCCTCCTATGGATACGCGGCGCTTTGGACCATCCCTATCGCCATGATCTTTCTCATGATCGTACAAGAATCGGCCGCGCGGCTTGGGGCGCAGACAGGCAAGGGCTTTGCCGCCCTTATCCGCGAGAACTTTGGCATCCGCCTGGCAGCCTTTGCCATGATGGCGTTGCTCATCGCCAACACGGGCACCTCGCTGAGCGAGTTTGCCGGCGTGGCGGCGGGCGCGGAGCTGTTTGGCGTGAACAAATACATCAGCGTTCCCGTTGCGGGGCTGGCCGTTTGGGCGCTCATCATGGGCGGTACCTACAAGCGCATCGAGAAGATCTTCATGGTGATAAGCCTCGTCTTTCTCACCTATGTGGCTGCCGCCTTTTTGAGCGAGCCCGATTGGGGCGACGTGGCGGTGAGCACCGTTGTGCCGCAGATCGTCTTTGACAAAAGCTTCTTCGCGCTGATAATCGCCCTGATTGGCACCACCATCGCCCCCTGGATGATCTTCTTTGGTCAGAGCAACGTGGTAGAGAAGGGCGTGAGTATCAAGAACCTGGTGCTGCAACGGGTCGACGTAATCTCTGGCGCGGTTGTGGCCTGCCTGGTGGTGTGGTTCATCATCATCACCACCGGTACAGTGCTCTATTCGCAGGGCATCGTCGTGGTGGATGCCGAGAGCGCAGCCAACGCCCTTGCCCCCATCGTGGGAGTCTATGCCAAGCAGCTTTTTGGTATCGGCCTGGTGGGGGCCTCATTCTTGGCGGCCTGCATCCTGCCACTCACTACCTCGTACGCTATCTGCGAGGCCTTTGGCTGGGAGCGCGGCGTCGACCGCAGCTGGAGCGAGGCACCGGCGTTCAAGGGCATCTTCACCTTCATCATCATCATAAGCTGCGTGATCGTTCTATTGCCGGGCATCAATCTCATGTCCATCATGCTCATCGCGCAGTTTGTCAACGGCATCCTGTTGCCGGTGCTGCTGGTGTTTCTCATCCGGCTCATCAACAATAAGCGCCTCATGGGTCAGTATCGCAACAGGCTGTTTGCCAACGTGCTCAGCAACCTGACAATCGTGGTGGTCGCCGTACTAACCGCCATCCTGCTGGTAATGCAGATACTGGGCATTGGGTAAGGGAGAAAACCGGGGGATGCGCTGACGGCAATCACCCAAAAAAGCGTCGGGCGGAGCTTAGCGAGCGGAGCCGCCGAGCCAAGCCGAGCCAAGCTCGGCAGCCGAGCGGAGCAGTCGAGCCAAGCCGGGCGAAGACCGAACGGAGCAACCAGACAAAACCCCGGCCAAGCCAGACCGAGGCCGGGCTTGGCCGGGAGCGTAAGCGTGTTTGCAAGCGTCTTTAGCTGCCGCAGACTCCTGGTGCCCCGCGTCAGCCAATACGAGTTATGCCGCCCATATAGGGCACCAACACCTCGGGCAGCAGCACGGAGCCGTCTTCTTGCTGGTAGTTCTCGAGAATGGCGGCCATGGTGCGCCCCACGGCGAGACCGGAGCCGTTGAGCGTGTGCGCCAGACGCGTGCCCTTGAATGCGGCGGCGTCTCGGTACTTGATGTTAGCGCGGCGCGCCTGAAAGTCGGTACAGTTCGAGCAGGACGATATCTCCTTGTAGCCGTTATAGGAGGGCAGCCAGACCTCAAGGTCGTAGGTCTTTGCGGCGCTGAACCCGATGTCGCCCGTGCACAGACTGATAACGCGATAAGGCAAACCCAGCAGCTGCAAGATATTCTCCGCATCTGCCACCATGCCCTCCAGCTCGTCAAACGAGGTCTCGGGCGTGGCGAACTTGACCATCTCGACCTTGTCGAACTGATGCACGCGGATAAGACCGCGGGTGTCGCGCCCGGCACTCCCCGCCTCCTCGCGAAAACAGGGCGTGAAGGCGCAGTAATGCAGCGGCAGGGCGGCGGCGTCCAGAACCTCGTCGCGGTGGATGTTGGTGAGCATGACCTCGGCGGTGGGTATGAGATACATGCCGTTGGTGGTCTTGAAGAGGTCATCCTCGAACTTGGGCAGGTTACCGGTGCCGGTGAGCGTGTCGGCGTTACCCAGGATGGGGCACCACCACTCCTTGTAGCCGCGCGCGGCATGCGTGTCAGCCATGAAGTTGATAATGGCGCGCTCGAGGCGGGCGCCCAGCCCCGCAAGCAGGATGAAGCGCGATTTGGCCAGCTTGACCGCGCGCTCAAAGTCGATGATGCCCAGCTCGGGGCCCAGATCCCAATGCGCCTTAGGCGCAAAGTCAAACACGGTGGGGCTGCCCCAGGTGCGTATCTCAACGTTGTCGTTTTCGCTTTGGCCATAAGGCGTGGTGTCGCTCGGCAGGTTGGGCATGGCCATGACCAGGGCATCCAGGGCATTCTCGGCCTCCGCACGCTCTGCCTCGAGTTGCTCGATCTGCGCGTTGATGCTACGCACTTGCTCCTTGGCGGCCTCGGCCTCCTGCTGCAGGCCAGTTTTCATCAGCTCGCCGATGGTCTTGGACGTGGCGTTGCGCTGCGACTGCAAGGTCTCAAGTTCACCGATGACCCGGCGGCGGGCGGCGTCGAGCGAGACAAACTCGTCCTTGTCCCAAAAGTTGCCTCTTGAACGCATGGCGGCATCGACTGCTTCAAGGTTCTCGCGAACGAATTTACTATCGAGCATGGTTACTCCCAACAAAATTTTGAACTGTTTACTACAGTATACCCAATTCCTGCGCTACTATAAGAGGCAGATAAACGAGGGAGCAGAAATGAACGAGTTTTTTGCAATGATAACAACAAGCCCCTGGGGCTTGGCGGTGGTGCTGTTTGGGCTCATGGCGTTCTTTGCCGTCTGGTCGCTGCTGAGTGAGCGTCGAACCCGCAAGATGTTCCCTGATCAGGATCGACGGGGCACAAAGGCGGTCGCCAAAAAGAAGAAGAAGGCAGCGGACGCAAAAAAAGCAGCATCTGCCCAGAAGAACGGAAACAAAAAAGCCAGCACGTCGCCCTCATCCCCCGCCAAAAAGAAGGGTTCTGCCGCAACCGCCGCAAAACCCAAGAAGAAAGCGGTGGAAAAAGAACCCGAGGAGGAAGAGGAAACCCTGGATCTCCAGGGATTCTTTGGTGCACTCTGGGGCAATGAGGAAACCGGCGAGAAAGGCCTCCTCGAAAAGATGTGGGAGACCGGCGACGAGGACGAGGACGAATCCGAGAAGCCCAAGCCCAAGAAGAAAGCGGCTGCCACAAAACCAAAGGACGAGTAGCGGATGGGAGCCGCAAATGTATCACAGTGGAGCAAGGCATGCTTAAGGTTGACCACATCATCCCAACCCTTGATAAGCTCATAAGGATCGAGCAATCACCACAATAGTATCAGTCTGAATGAGACAACAGAAACGACCCCTTGTCCCATTCTTGTCTCATTCGTTGAAATGCGGCTTTCGGTTTTTCTGTTACTCCTGAGCGGGCGGGGGGCTGGCGGCTACGAGCTCATCGATGGTCACAAAGGTATAGCCTCTTGATTGCAACTCGGGAATCGCCATGTCCAGAGCCTGTATGGTCTTTGTCCGCTCGCCACCGCCATCGTGGCACAGGATGATGGCCCCCGAGTGTGCCTCCTGCACTATCGTGTCTCGTATGGCTTCGGGGGAGCGCCCCTGCCAGTCGTTGGTGTCGATGTTCCAGAGCGCCAGAACCGTTATCAGCTCGTGGGGCACAGTCTTCCAGAGCGCAAACGAATACTCGCCATAAGGCGCGCGCCCAACGGTGGTTTTCACCCCTGTTGCCCGCTCGATTGCATCCTGCGCGTTCTGCCATTCAGCTATGGCATCCTCAGTGGAAATCGCGTTGAGCTGCTTGTGTGCATAGCTGTGGGACGCAACCTGATGGCCACGATCCGCCACCGCCTTTGCCTCAGAGGGCAGGCTGTCAACGTTCTCACCCAGCTCGAAGAAGGTCGCCTTGACGTCATATTTGTCCAAGACCGCCAGCACATCCTCGGTATACCCGCTGGGGCCATCGTCCAGCGTCAGTGCGATCAGCTTCTCTGCCGGCGCGGGATTGTAGTGCGTCACCACGGTGTCGACCTTCTGGGTGAGAACCACGGTCTGCACCAAGCCCGACAACTCGCCCGTGCGCACGGCCTCTTCGCCGTCATTGCCCACAGAGCTCAAAACCGAGAGCGCGCCATAACCAACCTCGATGAATTCTGAGGAAACAGGGTAGGTCTCATCTGAATAGGGCTCGGTTTTATCCGCACCTTTAACGGTTTGCACCACGTCGTTGTTGTGCAGTGTCATGCTGCGATCGGTGATCTCTTCGCCGTTGACCAGAACCTTGCCCGCCTCGCCCTCACCAAAGGTTAGCGTGGTTCCGTCGATTGCGAGCAGGTTGCCGGGGTCAGGCTCGATGAGATCCTTCTCAAAGAGCGCCTCCACCTTGGTAAACGCGGGATAGACGACCTTTTTGTCGTTGACCACAAGATCGATGGGCTTAAAGGTGTTGTAGAGAAAAAAGCCGCCAACCAGCACGATGAGCACCACCACAACAGCTATAACAGGCACCAGTTTGCTGCCCGACTGCTTGCGGCGGCGCTGCGGCTCGTAGGCCCGAAAATTGCCCTGTATCTCCTGTTGGCGATACACGCTGCCCGTCCCAGAACGGCTGTAGCGGCTCTGTGTATTCTGTCGGCTGTAGTTGAGCGGGTGCTCCTGGCGAGAATAGGCGCTCCGTGCACGCGTTTGCCCAATCGACCCTTGGGGCTGCGCTGCCCGGTTACTCTGTTCGTTTGACCCGTGCGCGCTCCGCCCGCCCTGTGCGCCGTGACTGCCGGTATGTCGATGGTCTCTACTCATTTTTTCTTCTTGACTTCCTTGTCGTACTCCTCTTTGAATGCCGCAAACATGCCCTTGCTCCTGCTCAGTTGCCTGCCCAGCGAGTAGGCGCCCTTGTTGACGGCTCTACCTGCCACCTTTCCCGTTTTTGAGAGGGCTTTGCTGGCCGTCTTTCCGGTTTCTGAAAGGGCTTTGCTGGCTGCTTTTCCCGTTTTGGAGAAAACCTTGCCTGCCTGCTCGCCCACCTCTGAGAGCTTGCTGCTCGCGATGGCAACGCCCTCGCCCGCTTTAGCCGCCAAGCCGCCCTCGGCTGTGATGCCAAGAACCTCGTTGCTCACGACCACCGAACCTTCATGGTACTTGACCAAGAGCTTCTTAGGTATGCGCATCTCGCCCAACAGCGCCTTGGCGGCCACGCCGCCTGTTACAACCAGCTCCTTGGTCTTGCCCGTACGCTCGTCATACTCGACCGAGTCAGCGGAACCGAGCTCCGTGCCGCCCGCGGTGATGAGCGGCATGCCTTCGAGCAGAAGACAGGTGTCAAAGTCGATGCCCAGGCGCTTGCATGCCAACTCGTCCCAGGAGTCCTTGTTGGTAGTGCCCACAATGCGCCCGTCAACCACCCTGAACGAGTCGTAGGCCAAAAAACGGTCACCGCGCTTGAACATGAGTAGCAAATCAGGCTGCTTGACCAGGTAGCCAACCAGGTTGAAGGTCTGAGGGTGAAAAACAGCGCGCAGAACCTTGCCGATCCTGCGCCTGCCGCTTCTGCCACCCACTACGCGGGCGCCGCGCATTTCCTTCGTGCTACGCACGACAGATATACCGCCGTTCTATTGGGCTGCTGGTGCGGATTCGCCAGCAGGGGCTTGTTTCGCTGTTGCCGTCGCGGGGGCTGCTTCGCCTGCCGCCGCATACGCTGCCGATGCCGCTGCCTCAACGGCGTCCCCTTCAGCCACGGCGGCTGCCTTGGATCTGAGGGCGGACGCAGCGTTGTCAATCTGGCCGCGCACCACGTCGGCTACCTGACTGACCTTCTCGGCGGCTACCGGCACCTTGTCGTTGATGGCATCGCGCGCCGCAACGGCATTCTTGGCAACCTGATCGGCAATGAGCGTGCGGGCGCTCTGGATCTTCTCGCGCAACTCGTCGTTCTGCTTCTTGATTACCGGCTGTACGTTGGCAACGGTCTCCTGGATTTTGGTGACACTCTGATTGTAGATGGTTTGGCTCTGACCCCAGAGCTCGTCGATCTTCTCCGCAACCTCTGCGCGCGTCTCCACGCCAGGCTTGGGAGCATACAGCAAACCGAGTGCCGCACCCACCAGTCCGCCAAGCACAAATGAACCAAACCCGAATCCTTTACCCATGTCGTACCTCCAACTCTATGTTTCGACCCCATACGCCTCTGCGCCGAGAGCCCTGCCTCTACCAGTCACTTTTACAGTAGTACATCAATAGTCATACAAATTGCAAGAAAGAGCAAGAAATTGCAGGGAGAAAACTGTGGAAACCGCAAAGCTAACACAACCGTTACCTCCCTGTGCTTTAATGGTGTCCGTCTGGCAACCATTCACGCAGACCCTTGCGCAGGCCTTGATGCGTCTGGTAGCGTTATCCGCATCGTTTCAGGCCACCTTGGTCTACCACTTGGAAGGCATCCGGCATCTATGCAGTATATCAGTATCCGTAAGCTCATCATCGGCGTGATTATCGTGGTTGCGCTTGCCGTGGTGCTTTTGCGGGGCGATCAGTTCATCGAGCTTGTTGAGACCCTCCGGACTGGGGCGGTTCTCCCGCTGGTGTTTGCGGTGCTCAGCCAACTCTGCAAATACTTCGCGCAGGCGTTTGCCTATGCCGCCGCCTTCAAGACGGTGGGCGAGCATATCCGTGCGCGCGACACCCTGCCGCTGGTGTTTGGCACCTTTTTCATGAATACGATAGCGCCCTCGCTCAACACCGCCGGCACCATGCTGGTAATCGACGATATGCGCAAGCGCGGCATACCTGCCGGGCGCGCCACCAGCGCTGCCCTGCTCATGCAGATGTCCATCGAGTCGGGCTTCATGTTCATCATGATATTCGGCTTTGTTATCCTGCAGTTCAGCGGCAACCTCACACCGCTGTGGTTTCTCTTCGGGCTCTTTGTGGTGTTTTTGGTAGGCGCCATGGCAGGCATCATGGTAATCGGGCGCAAAAGCCCCGGACTTATTATCGGCTTCTTGCGTCCTATCGAGAATCTGGTGAACAGACTCTCAAAGCGGTTTCGCAAGGGCAAGGAGGTGAACCCCTGGGTCGATACGGTGGTGGAGTCGTTTGGCGAGGCCGCTGGCATGATAGGGCACAACCCCAAAAAAGCCGCGCTGGTATTTGTGTTCTCGGTTCTGGCCAGCACCTGCGAGCTGGTGTGCTTTTGCCTAGCGGGTGTCGCCTTTGGGCTGAGTGTGCCCAGCGCGCTGATAGGTGGCTACGTGGTGGCGACGCTCTTTGCCATGATATCGATCACACCGCAGGGCGTAGGCGTGGTGGAGGCGGCGGTTGTGGTGCTGCTGGCTGCCTACGGTGTGAGCGCCGGCGTTGCAACGGCAATCGCGCTCAGCTATCGCGGTCTCGTGTTCTGGATGCCCTTCACTATCGGCGCCGTGCTGATACACCGCACCAAGAGCTTCTCGAGTGATAAGACACAGAAGACCAAGCGCCTCAAGGGTGAGACCCA
The DNA here is from genome assembly GCA_031286975.1 of Coriobacteriales bacterium. GTDB lineage: Bacteria > Actinomycetota > Coriobacteriia > Coriobacteriales > UBA8131 > JAITTM01. The sequence continues at coordinate 5,192 of JAITTM010000138.1, read as the reverse complement.
CCCTGATACCGCAAAACGCCTCGAAGCCGCAAAGACCAGCACGCTCTTGCCGGAGGCGAAGGAAGAAGAGTAGGCTCCGCAAGCAGAGCCCTCTGGCCTGTTATCGGGCGGTAAAGGCGTAGTAGGGGTTGCCATTCTCCCAAAAGCATTTGAGATTGATCTGGAAGGCTTCTTCTATGGCGTTTGAGGCGACAATCTTTTCTGCGGAGCCGCTTTGGATGATGGCTCCCTTTTGCATCACCAGGATGTTGTGGGAGTAGTGCAGGGCGTTTTGCAGGTCGTGCAGCACCATGATGATGGTCTTGCCCAGCTCGGTGTTGAGCCGCTGCACCAGTTGCATCACGTCCTGACAGGCATGGATGTCCAGGTAGGACGTGGGTTCGTCAAGCACGATGACGCGGGTGTCCTGGGCAAGCGCCATCGCCAAGAACACCTTTTGGCGCTCGCCGCCGCTGAGGTTGCGTATGTTCTTCTCCCTGAAGGCGATGGCTCCGGTGAGGCTGAGGGCGTCCTCAACGAGGCGGCGATCATCCGGCGAGGCCGCTGAGACAAAGCTCTGGTGCGGGTAGCGGCCGCAGAGCACCAGTTGCTCGACCTCCATGTTGGGCACGAAGCTGCTTTGCGCCAGCAGCGCCACCTGGCGGGCAAAGTCGCGCGTCTTGAGGTGGCGGATGTCGTGTCCATCGAGCAGCACAGAGCCGTGCTGCGGGTGCAGTTGGCGGCTGATAAGCTTGACCAGCGTCGACTTGCCGCAACCGTTTGGCCCGATGATGGTGGATATCTGCCCCGTCTCGAGTTTGAGCGACAGGCCGTCGATAAAGGGTTTGTGGTTGTAGGTGAACGTCGCATCGCGCAGCTCGATCATCGCGTCCTCCCGCAAGAGGGCGAGTCCTGGCTGGACGGGGGCATGGTCTTCTCGCTAATCATAGCTGCTCTTCCGATATCTGATGATGAGGAAGATGAAGAAGGGGCCGCCTATGAGAGCCATGCAGATGCCTACCGGCATCTCGTAGGGGGCGAACACCACGCGCGAACAGAGGTCGCAGGCCGCTACAAACACGGCTCCTATCACGGCGCTGGCCGGCAGGAGCAGGCGGTTGTCGGGACCCAGCAGGTAGCGCCCCACGTGCGGCACGATGAGGCCCACAAAACCCAGCAGCCCCGCAAAACTCACGGCGGCGCCAGCCAGCAGGGCCGCAAGCGCGATAAGGAGGAAGCGCCGCAGGTTGACGTTCATGCCCAGCGCTTGCGCCGTCTCTTCTCCCAATGAGATGATATTGAGTGCCTTGCCGCTGATAAAGGCAAGCACCAGGCCGATGAGGATGTAGATGAAGGGTGCCGTGATTCGCTCAAGCGTCAAACCCGAGAGGCCTCCCACCAAAAAGGTACCGGCACCCACGTAGGCATCGGGATAGATGATGAGAACGGCGTTCATGCCTGCGGTGAAGATCGTGGTTATGGCGATACCGGCGAGCACCAGCGTAAGCCGCGACACTCCCCCGCCGGTGGCGATGCCCATGATGATGAGCGCCGCGGCTAGCGCGCCAAAAAAAGCAGCCAGCGGCAGCAAGAACAACAGTGCGGGAAACAGCGCCGAAACCGCCAGCACCGCAAGCCCCGCACCCGTGTTGACACCGATGATGTTAGGGCTGGCGAGCGGATTGTTGAGAACAGCCTGGATGATGCAGCCAGAAACCGCAAGCGCCGCGCCGGCAAGGAGGGCTCCCAGGACGCGAGGCAGGCGGATATTGACAAAGATGGTCTGCGTGGTGGTATTGTCAGTGCTGCCGGTGAGCATCTGGAACAGATCGACAGGCGAAAGCGAGCTCGAACCAAAACCGAGCCCAAGAAAGCTCACAAGCAACAGGACAACAAGGCTCCCCACCAGGATAGCCGCTCGGCGCATCCTGGTTTTGGGAGACCTTGTTTGCTGCTCTTGTTGCTGTTGCCTGCTCAATCGTTTGACTTCCTTGGTGCACGAATGCCTGAGCTATCAGGCATCCAGGCAGATCCTGCGACTTGGCTTTGCGCCGCGCAGGATATCCTGGGTTTTATACTGTCACTACTTGTACAGGTCGTCAAAGAGTATCTGGTAACTCTCGTCCCAAAGGTTGTTGGGCTTGTACATAAAGTGCTCCAGATCGACCTTGAAGTACTTGCCGTCCTTGACTGCCTTGATGTCGCCCCAGGCGGGGTTGCCCTCAAGGGTGGCCACGTTTGCCGCGGTGGCCTCTGCGCTGTTGCCCATGGGGAGCACAAAAATGTAGTCGGGCTCTGCCGCAATAAGGCCCTCGAGCGAGAACTCACTCAGCAGGCTGGGGTTTGTGTCAGCAAGATTCTCGGCTCCCAGCTCGGTGAGGATGCGTCCGGGCATGGTCTCGCCATTCTGCACACGGGTGCCCCGCGACTCAGTGATAAGGAAGAACACCGTGGGCTTCTCGCCCGAAGCAACGGGAACCTGAGCCAGGATGGCGTTGACCCTCTCCTGCACAGCCTCGCCGTTCACATCATAGAGATCGGGGCGGGCGGTGATGTCGGTAAAGACCTTAAGCATGCGGAGATAATCCTCAAAATGCGTCACATTAAAGTAGGCAAAGTTGATACCGGCGCCTTTGAGGGCCTCTTGCAGATCGGTCTGCTTGTAGCGGGGGGCTGCGGAGAGAATAACGAGGTCGGGCTCAAGCGCGATGATCTGCTCGAGGTTGAGCGTGTCATAGGTGCCCACGTACTGCACGTCGGCGGGAATCTCGACCTTGCCCTCAGTCTGGGCGTCCTCGGTGAGGCCCACGAGGTTCTGGCCTCCGGCAAGCTGCCAGGTCTGGGCAAAGCTCGAAAGCGTGGCGATAACGCGCTGGGGATTATCAACGCTCACCTCGTTGCCAAGATCATCGGTAAAGGTCACGGGGCCAGGCGTAGGAGTCTCGGACTCTGTGGGGTTGCTGGCAGTGGGCTCGGGGTCGGGCGTGGACGTGGGCGCAGGACTGCCACAGCCTCCCAGGGGCAGCGCGAGCAGTGCGATGGCCAGTAGCAATGCGGTGATTCGTTTCATGTGTTCCTCCTCGTAATCTTGCGTATATTTTGCCTGCAGGACGAAAAGCGCTCGCCCCTACAATCAGACACTCCCAAACAAACGCCTCTCGATCAAGACACGCACAGCGCTACGCCTGCAGCAGTTGCTTGCCGTAGGCGCAGTATTCGTCGGCCGCCATGAAGTCGCCGTCGTGATAGTAGGCGGCGCGGGCGCGGCAGCCGCCGCAGCCGTCCTTGTAGTCGCAGCTTCCGCAGGCACCCGAGTAGGCTTGCGTGCGCAGGGCGGTAAAGACCGCGCTTTTCTCCCAGATCTCGCCAAAGCTCTGCGTGCGCAGGTCACCGGCAGGCTCCATCATGTAGGCGCAGGGGCGCACGATGCCCTCGGGCGAGATGATGCAGTAGCTCAGGCCGGCCAAACAGCCCCGTGTGAAGCGCGTGTCGATGCCCATCTGGCGGGCGACGCGCACAAACTGCGGGGCGCAGGTGGGCTTGCAACTGATGGACACCTCGGTCGATTTTTGCATGATGCTATGGAGAAGCTCCTCGTTCTCGAGCACCTTGATGGCCGTCTCCTCGATGAACTTGCCGCGACCCACCGGGATGAGGAAGAACGGGTAGTGTGCGTTAGCGCCCTTCTCCACGGCAAAATCGGTGATGTCGAGTAGCTCGTTGGTGTTCCAGTCCATGATGGTGGTGTGTATCTGGAAGGGCAGGCCGGCAGCACGGCAGTTCTCCATACCCTGGAGGGTGAGCTGGAAGGCCTGCGGGTCGCCGCGAAACTCGTTGTGCTTGTGCGGGTCGAGGCTGTCGAGGCTGATGCCCATCGCCGCCGCACCGGCGTCCTTGAGTTTTTGCACGACCGTGGGCGTGAGCAGCATGCCGTTGGTGCCAAACACCGGACGCAAGCCTTGGGCGGAAGCGTGGGCGACCAACTCGAAGATGTCGGGGCGCAGCAGGGGCTCGCCGCCGCTGAAGATCATGATCTTAAAGCCCGTCTGCGCGATCTGCTCGATGAGCTGCTTGGCCTCGGCGGTGCTAAGCTCGTTTTCGATGGAGGCATCGGTGCCCTCCGCGTCCTGATAGCAGTGCTGGCACTTGAGATTGCAACGGTTTGTGGTCATCCACGAGACGATCATTCGGTTTTCCTCCTGCGCTTCTTCTGGCACTCCCACCCGCAAAGGTCTCCCTGTGAGGCCATTTTGCAGATTCACCCAGCCTCGACCAGTGCGCGGCACTCGTCGATCCTTCTGGCTGCTGTGTCTATGAGAGCTGTCCCTGTGCCGCTCGGTATGAGTCAGTGACGCGGGGCACAAATCCTTCGCCTCTATCATAAGACGAATGCGCCTGCCTGTCCGTACGGTAGATGATGTATTTCTTTCAATGTCGTACCACAGGATTACTAGTACAATGCTCAAAGCGGCAATGCAACGCCCCTTGAGCAGCACCCGGGAGGATGTACGATGGCAGATGACTTTATTGCGGTGGTTCCCGTGTTTCCCGTGCCCAACCTTGAGAACACCGCTCGGTTCTACGTTGATGTGTTGGGCTTTGCGCGTCAGGACAGGCTGAACTCAGCGGAGCCCCACATCTATCTGTCGCGCGACGGCATCCAGATCGTGCTCACCTCGGCGGGGACCTCGCGCGCCTACCCCAATCGCCTCACCTATGGCTATGGCTACGATGCCTACATCGTGACCGACGAGCAAAACAAGCTGCTGGAGGATTTTGCGCTCAAAGGCGCCCGCATCGTGGTTGTTAGCGGCGCCGAGGGCAGCCACAACGGTGAGTTCGCCGTCGAGGATATCGACGGTCGCTGGATCGCCTTTGGCAAGCCTCTGGTTCAAAGCTAAGCCAGGGAGAAGACCGGGGGGACTCTGCGGGCAGAATATCAGGGAATTATTGATATGAGGTAAGGCCATAGTAAAGCCATAAGATAAGGCTACAAAAATTTTCCTTTTTGTATTGTAAATAGAGTGCAACGGAGTATCATAGGCACTGGTTCAGGGGCAACAGAAGATCAGGAGGGGATATCATGATTTTCCGTCGCAAACAGCCACCTGTCGCGTCTTGTATTCCCAAAGTTAAGCCGCCTCCAATACAACGAATAGCACTTCTGGCACTCCTGTCTTTTGCCCTGCTCTTTTCAGGCTGCCAGTTTTCTG
>JAITTM010000073.1 GCA_031286975.1 Coriobacteriales bacterium | reverse complement strand
CTCATATCCCTGATACGGATTTTGATCTTCGCCCCACTCCAAGACGATGCCGGTGGGAATGTCCATGATGAGGTAGCCACCTTGGGTCACTGCAAGAACGAAGCGTTGGCTCTCTGTGTAATCATAAAGGGCTGTTATCTCCTGTGTCTCCCCCAGCTCTCGTGCAGCGAGCTTGTTTTCAACTACAGCGATACGCTCGTCTGTCAATACGTTTTCGCTCACCTCGGGTATCTGTGGGTCGCTTTCTGTGCCAAATGCCAGCGACGGGAACAGCAAGATTGAGAACAGGGTGATTGTCAGCGCAAGAATAGCTTTTCTCATTTTGGGATACCTCCCTGGTCAAGAAGCGAATCTACGAGAACAAAAAGCTCATCGTAAGCTTTTGCCATCTCTTCTTCATAGGTGGTCACTTCAAGGTCATCGGGAGTGAGAAGAATATCTGCGCTAAACCAGTAACGGCAGCCATCGAGCTTAAAGGTGCTGCTAAGAGAGCCAATCCTTGAGCCATCAGGGTAGGGATGACTCGAGTCTTCACCATTTGCAGCCTCAGTAATATCTGCTTCGCTATATTTCATCTCAACCCCACGATAGTGCATGTTTGGGTCGTAACCAGATTCGTCATAATAGTGCTTGCCATCACCTTCTGGATTCATGCATGCCACTCCAAAGCTTTTGAATACTGAAACTTCTGTATACTTCTCAAGCTCATTATCAAGAGATCGGACTGCATACCCATCACTGTCCCGCATGTTCACTTGAAGATGGAGTTCATAGACCAGCGTTCCGGTCTGCTCATATTTGCTGAGATCTGGATAGAGGATGCTTGGCTGATCTGCCAGCACCTCTTTTATCTTGTCATAGGATTCAACTGGTTTTTGCGGCGCAGGCTTGCAGCCTGCTCCCGCACCGGCAACAGACAGGATGAGCGCCAGAAGCAGGAGAAATCCTGTACGTTTTGTTGGAGGCGGCTTATCCTTGGGAACACAAGACGCGACAGGTGGCAGTTTGCTACGGAAAATCATGATATCCCCTCCTGATCTTCTGTTGCCCCTGAACTGGTGCCTATGATACTCCGTCAAATATCTATTTACAATGGGTATTTCGAGTACTTTTTATTTTGAAGCAATACGTGGAGCTGGGGCTGCCCGGCCTGCTGCTCGCGTGGTGCTCGTGCGCTGCTTGTGCGCTGTCCTGCCTGCCGCCCTGCCGCCCGCGGGCTGCCTCGTGTGCTGCCGCCCTACCACCCTGCCACCCCCAGCAAAACCGTCTCCGCTTTGGGGATTTACTCTGCACGCATGCAGTAGGATAATTGTGCGTCACCCGGCACAAGCCGGGCAAAACCGCTGCTGATGCTCTGTGGAGCCAAGCAGCACAACCCAGAAGAGAAGGTGATGGTTATGAGCAAGAACGCAATCGGTTCAAAGATAACGGAGTTACGGGAGGCTCTGCTGCTGTCACCTGAAGAGCTGGCTGAACGCTGCGACTGCAACGTCAAGATCATCAACGACCTCGAGGCCGGCGCGCTTGCCCCCTCCCTTGCCCCCCTCATCAAGATCACGCGCGCGCTGGGCGTGCGCCTGGGCACCTTGCTTGACGATGATGAGAACCTCGGGCCCGTTGTGACGCGCGCTGCCCAATCGGCCGTAACAGCGACCACGCGCCTCAAGAGCCTCGAAACCCACAGCGACGCCGGCGAGCTCATCTTCTATGCGCTGGCTGAGGGTAAGGCTGCCCGCCATATGGAGCCCTTCGTCATCACGCTTGAGCCGAACGAGGCCAAAGAGCACGTGCTGTCCGCGCACGAGGGCGAGGAGTTCCTCTACGCGCTGGACGGGCCGGTTGAGATCGCCTACGGCAAGGATGTCTATGTGCTGCAGCCGGGCGACAGCATCTACTACGATTCCATCGTCCCCCATCAGGTGCGCTCGTACGCCAGTGAAGCCGCGCGCTTCCTCGCCGTCGTCTATACACCGATCTAGGAGACGACCATGCCACACACCACAGCGCAACCGCAACTTCACAGCGAGCTCACCATCGGTGACTACTTTGCACAGCAGGTCGCCACTGCACCCGACCAGGAGTTCATCATCTACCCTGATCGTAACCTGCGTTGGACCTACCGCGACTTTGACATACGCACAAACAACCTGGCCAAAGGGCTGCTCGCCATCGGCATGAAACCGGGCGACCACCTGGGCGTCTGGGCACGCAACATCCCCGACTGGCTCACCTTCATGTTTGCTACCGCAAAGGTGGGCATCGTTTTGGTGACCATGAATCCCGCCTACAAATCGCATGAGCTCGACTACGTGCTCAAGCAAAGCGATATGTCCACGCTCTGTGTGATCGATGCGTGGCGTGACGTTGACTATATCGAGATCATCCGCGAACTTATCCCCGAGGCACGTGCCTGCGAGCGCGGGCACCTGAACACCAGCGAATACCCCTTTCTCAAGAACCTCATCTACATGGGGCCCGAGAAGCACCGCGGCTTTTATAGCGTGCCCGAGCTCGTCTTGCTGGGCTCGCACCTGGACGACGATGCGCTGGTCGAGGCGCGCGGCACCTTTGACAACAACAGCGTGGTCAACATGCAGTACACCAGCGGCACCACCGGATTTCCCAAAGGAGTGATGCTTACGCATCGCAACATCCTCAACAACGGCTTTTATATCGGTGAGCGCCAAAAGCTCAGCTCCACTGACCGCGTGTGCCTGCCGGTGCCGTTCTTTCACTGCTTTGGCTGCGTGCTGGGCGTTATGGCGGTGCTGACCCATCGCTCAACGATGGTGATAGTGGAGGAGTTCAACGCCCTGCTGGTGCTTGAAGCCATCCACAAGGAGCGCGCCACGGCGGTCTATGGCGTGCCCACCATGTACATCGGTGAGCTCAACCACCCTTTGTTTGACGACTACGACCTCACGTCGCTAAGAACCGGCATCATCGCCGGCGCTGCCGTGCCGCCGGAGGTCACGCGCGAGGCCATGGAGCGCATGCATATGAGCCAGATAACCAACTGTTACGGGCTCACCGAGACCTCACCCGTCTTTATCCAGACTGCCTGGGACGATACGGACTACCACAAACAGCACACGGTCGGGCGGCCCCATGAGCCTGTTGAGGTGCGTGTGATCGACCCCAACGATGGGCATATCTGCGGCCCCGGCGAGATAGGCGAGCTTTGCTGCAGGGGCTACAATGTCATGAAGGGCTATTACAAGATGCCCGCCGAAACCGCCCGCGCCATCGACGAGGACGGCTTTTTGCACAGCGGTGACCTAGGCAGCTTTGACGAGGAGGGCTACTATACGGTGACCGGTCGCATCAAAGACGTAATCATCCGTGGTGGCGAGAACATCTACCCGCTTGAGATTGCGCAC
>JAITTM010000071.1 GCA_031286975.1 Coriobacteriales bacterium | reverse complement strand
GATAGGCAACGTGACCGACAAGCTGTTGATGGGTTGGCTCAACGATAAGGTGGGTGTCCGGCTTACGGTGCTCATACAGCTGGTGATGGTGATCTTAGGCTTTCTGGGTTTCATCTTTCTGTCGCAAAACCCCGTGCTGCTCCTTATTGCTGCCTTCTTCTTTGGCGTGCAGAACTCGCTGGTTTCTGTTTCGACCCCGCTGCTTATCCGCCAGATCTTTGGCGAGCGCGATTTCACGCAGATTTACGCCTATGCGCGCATCGGCACCGGCCTGATAGGCTGTTTGGGGCCGGTAACCGTGGGCTACTTGTACGACTGGTCGGGCAGCTTCAACCCCGCGTTTGGCGTGGGCATCGGCATCTGCCTAGTGGGGCTTGTAGTGGTGCGCATCGCCTACGTCACGCGCAAGAAGCTCGTCTGGGAGGGCTGACTGCGGCAGGCAAATAACAGACAAGAAGAGCGACAGGAGGTAGCAATGGTTCAATTCATCACGGCGCAACAAGCAGCGGAGCTGGTAGCGGATGGCGCGACCTTAGGCCTTGCAGGTTTTGGGCTCAGTGGTTTTGCCGAGGAGATCGCCAAGGCGCTGGAAGATCGTTTTGTCGAGACGGGACATCCCCAAAACATCGACCTGCGGCAATCCGGTTCGCTGGGGGATGGCAAGGAGCGCGGGCCGGTGCATTTTGCCCATGAAGGCATGGTTGCCAGCTGGACGACGGGGATGATCGGCTTCAACTTCCAGTTGGGTCAGCTCGTCACCGACAACAAGATCAAGTGCTATTGCCTGCCACAGGGTGTCCTGATGAACCTCTGGCGCGAGATCGCCCGAGGGGGGCCCGGTGTTATCACCAAGGTTGGTCTGGGCACCTATGTGGATCCCCGCATCGACGGCGGCAAGATGAACGAGGTCACCACCGAGGATGTTGTGGAGCTGCTCGAGATTGGGGGCGAGGAGTATCTGCGTTACAAGCCCCTGCCCATTGATGTAATCATCGTGCGGGGCACCACCGCCGATGAGGACGGCAACATCTCCTTTGAGAAGGAGAGCGTCATCAACGAGGGCTTTAACGCCTGCGCGGCAGCCAAGGCAAGCGGCGGCATCACCATCGTGCAGGTCGAGTATGTGGCAAAGAGCGGGTCGCTCCATCCCAAGGAGGTCAAGATCCCCGGCGTACTGGTCGATTATGTGGTGGTCTCAACCGACTCATTCAACAGCTGGCAGACCGAGGGCACGCTCTATGAGCCCTGCTTTGCCGGCAATCTGCGCAAGCCCGCCGACCGCCTGCCGCGACTCGATCTCAACGCGCGCAAGGTCATAGCTCGCCGTGCCGCCATGGAACTCAAGAGGGGTAGCCTGGTCAATCTGGGCGTTGGCATTCCCGCAGGCGTTGCCTATGTTGTGGCCGAAGAGGGATTTGACGGCGGCGTGGTCTTCTCCGCAGAGGCGGGAGCCATCGGTGGCGTGCCGGCACCCCTGCCCAATTTTGGCAGCTCGTTCAATGGCTGGGCGATCATCGAGCAGGGTTCGATGTTCGATATCATCGACGGCGGCAACCTGGATGTCACCTGCCTGGGGTTGGCCGAGGCGGACAAGGACGGGAACCTCAACGTCAGCAAGTTCGGGGGACGGGTCAATGGGCCCGGCGGTTTTATCAACATCACCGGTTTTACCCCCAAGATCATCTATTGCGGAACCTTCATGGCGGGTGACAGGAGCATTGTTGCCGATGGCAGGCTCATCATCACACAGCCGGGCAAGGCTCCCAAGTTCGTCAATACCGTCGAGCAGATCACCTTCAGCGGCTCCGAGGCCGCCAAGCGCGGGCTCGAGGTCTTCTATGTCACCGAGCGTGCCGTCATCAAACTCATCGACGGCGTGATGACCCTGATTGAGATCGCTCCGGGCATCGACTTGCAGACCGATGTTTTGGATTGCATGGGTTTTGTTCCTGCCATCTCACCTGACCTCAAGACCATGGATGTCGAGCTGTTCAGCGAGACTTGGGGCAGACTGGACGAGACCTTTATCTAGGGGTCCATCGCTTGCAGCAAGATACGTTCACGGGCCGCTCACATGCCAAGCGCACTCCGCTCGATTCTCGCGTATTTTGCAAGCAATCGGTGCCTTCCAAACACTACCGAGAGGAGCTTTTATGGATTTCAGCATCACAGAGGAGCAGGAGCTCTTGTTTGAGAATCTGGCCGAGCTTGTCAAGCGCGGCTGGAACGAGACCGAATACAACGATCTGTATTACAACAGGCACGAGCTACCCCAGGGCTTTATCGATCAACTCATCGAGGCGGGATTCACCATGCTGGGCGTGCCGGAGGAATACGGCGGCACCCCTGTTGATTATCAGACGCTGGTCATGTTTGCCGTGGAGCTTGCGCGCTTGACCGGTGCGAGCCTGCCAGTTGCCTCCAATGCCATCTCGATTGACGACATTATCTCCTTTGGCAACCCCGAGCAACAGAAGTTCATCCTCGAGTATGTGGCCAAGCACGGCACGCCCCCCTTTGCACTGGGTTTCTCCGAGCCTCAGGCGGGGTCGGACTCGAGCGGTATTCTCACCACCGCGACCCGCAACGGCGGCAAGGTCTACATCAACGGGCACAAATCCATGGTGACCGATGCCGACATCTCGCCCTACCTACTGGTCATCACCCGCGATCTTGAGGGTGAGACTCCCATGAAATCCATGTCGATGTGGCTTGTGCCCAACGATGCGCCGGGTGTCAAGCTCGAAGCTCTCCATAAGATAGGCCTGAAGACCGGCCGCTTTTTTGAGGTTTATCTGGAGAATGTCGAGCTAGAGGAGAGCGCGCTCATCGGCGTCGAGGGCAACGGTTTCATGCAGCTCATGAAGAACTTCGAAATCGAACGTTTGATGCTCGTTGCCACCGGTGTTGGAATGGCGGAGGCCGCCTTTGAGGAGGTGGCTCGCTATGCGAATCTGCGCGAGCAATTTGGCAAGCCGATCGGGTTTTTTCAGATCGTGCAGGAAAAACTGACCGACATGAAGATCAAGATCGAGAATATGAAGACCCTGCTGTATAAGACGGCCTGGAAGAAAGACAACGGGATCTCGATCCAGATCGACTCCGCATTGGCCAAACGCTATTGCGCCATCGCGTCGTTTGAGGTCCTGGACGATGCCTTGCAGCTTATGGGCGGCATCGGCTATACCGAGGAAAGCCGCATCTCGCGTATGTGGCTCGACGTGCGCCACCTGCGTATCGCCGGGGGCACCGATGAGATCATGGTTCACATCGGTGGTCGTCAACTGCTCAAGCAGTTTCGCTACCACTGATTAACTGCTTGTATGCCAGATGGTAAGCAATGAATTAATCAGTGGTTTTCTGGGCAACGAGTCTTCTCACCGTGCGTAAGGAGCGAGACTGATGACGGTTTTGCCCGTCCATAAAGAGAGACCCACTTGCGTGGGTCTCTCTGGTCATTCGATAAAGGGGATTGCTCAGGCACCGGGAGGCTTGGGAGCGCCGGGAGCTTTGGGTGCCCCAACGCCGGGAGTGCCAGGAGCGCCGGGAGCCTTTGGCACACCGGGAGCGCCAGGCATACCAGGCATACCAGGCATACCAGGCATTGCAGGAAGATCAGGAAGATCGGCACCGCATGCTTTGCATACTTTTGCACTGGGCGGATTGCTCTCACCGCATTTGGGACATTTCTTGTCGATCTCGATTGCTGCTGGCCTAAAGCACATGAATTTCTCCTCTCAACCCACACCTGTCTTCAAAGTGACATGCACACAGAATGCCTATCTAGCAGTATACAGGTTCTCTGAGCGCCTTACTTCAGGTACCAAGGATACGCATATCACCGCCCGTTGTCGTCCTCTATAAGTTCTGAATTTAGCGCTATTTTGCCACAACACTAATACCGAAAGGCTTAGAAAACGGGTAATAGTAGCGCATGTTTATGCAGAATAGGGTTTTTAGCTGCATCTTCATAGTTGTGCTTCGCGTTATACTGCCAACCATGTCAATCGAGTCCATCAAAAGACGCCGTTTGCTTTACCTCTGCGTAGCGACCCCCTCGCTTCTGGTGTTGGGCTTGCTGTACGCCTGGTCGATTTTTGCCGTGCCGCTTGGTGCTCAGTTCAACTGGGATCGCTCGGCGCTTTCGCAGGTGTACTCGGTCTCAATGATCGCCTTTTGCCTGGGCTCATTAACAGGTTCGCAGATCGCGCGTGTCTTCTCGGTCAAATCTACCATCGTGTGTGCCGCTGTGCTTTTGGCGATAGGCTTTGCGACAACTGCCACCTTGGCGAGTTGGGGGATAGGCGTTCTCTACCTGTTCTATGGGGTGCTGGCTGGCTTTGGTTGCGGTATCGGCTACAACACCATCGTCTCGA
>JAITTM010000005.1 GCA_031286975.1 Coriobacteriales bacterium | reverse complement strand
TGAAGAGGGATTCGCAAAAACGCAGGTGCGCAACGCTGTGATGTCCTACATCGAGGTCACGGGAGACGAGCGCGATGCGCTGCTTGGAGCTGTTGCTGGTCTGAAGGCGGACGCAGGCGTAGATTTGTTTCAGGCAATCGGTGAACTCACGGGTTGCAGCGTCCAAACTCCCGGTGATGGCGGCAGCTACAACGTCAACCTCCTGATGATGAACGCCACCGCTGATGATTTTGGCACGCTTACGGCTTACTACAAGTCCTTCAGCGGGTGCACGATCGTCTTTGAATCCAGCAATAGCCTCGTGGCGGAATACGAGTGGGGCAGTCTCAACACCTGCCGTTTTTCTGAGGATATGGGAATGATTCAGGTGTGTTTTGCCTTCTAGCCGAAGCAGACAGAGAACAGTGATACAGCCACCTTCAAGGGAAGAGAGACATACAATGCAAAAGAAGATAACCAGAAGAGGTTTTATGCAGGGTGCCGCGGTTGCTGTTGCGGGCGCGGCCATCATGGGTGTAGCAGGGTGCACGGCAGACCAGACGGCTGCCTCGCATACTCCCGTTGGGCTGCCGGATGCCTGGGATTTTGAAGCTGACATCGTTGTTGTCGGATATGGTGGAGCGGGAAGCATCGCGGCTATCACCGCGGCCGATAACGGCTCGTCGGTGTTTCTCATCGAAAAATACCCGAATGACACAGAAACCGAGATTCGCCATACACCCAGCTCGCGTGCTGCCGGTGCTGCCCTGCTCAACTGCTGGAACAAGGAGGATGGTGCCAAGGCACTGCGCGCCCACTCCATGGAGCTGACGGACCAGGAGGTCTGCGATGCCTGGGCAGAGCGGGCCTCAAAACACCTTGACTATCTGCGCTCCTTGGGGTTCGAGTACAGTCAGCCGCAAAACCCCGCGGAAGGCGGCAGGGAGTCAAACGGAGAATACCCCATGCTCTATGGTGGCAACAGCTCGATTCTGGCCAATGGGGTCATCCCCGGCAACGGCTCAGGATTCATGCAGGTCGCTCGCAAGTGCATAGCCGACCGCTCCGACAAGATATCTGTGCTGTGGGAGACCGAAGGGCGGCGCTTGATCAGGAACGAGGAGACCAAAGAGATATGCGGCGTCATCTGCCTGACGGCTGACGGTAAAGAGATTGCCGTCAAGGCCAAGAAGGCCGTCGCCCTTACCACCGGCGGCTTTGGCCAGAACGAGGACATGAAGAAGAACTATCTGCGTGGGTATCCGGCGCACTACTATGCCTGCACCAACTCAAACGGCGACGGAATCAAGATGGGGCAGGCCGTTGGCGCTGAGCTTGTCCACATGACCAACTGCCAGGGCGGCGGCATAACCTATCATCCCGATTGGGGCCGCGGAGCCTCGTTCTCGTCAAACAACGCAAGCATCTACGTGAGCAAGCGCGGCAACCGCTTTTTCTATGAGATGGGTGGTCCAAGCCACGGTCTGTGGTTCGAGTTCTGCAAGATCGACCCCAAAACGGCGGATTTTCCTAACACTCCCTCATGGCGCATCTTTGGGGCTGACGCAAAATGGCCCCTCATTGCGACGCGCGAGAAGGGCTTTTTGGACGGAACGGCTCAGTCGCAGGATTGGGCGCCTACAAGTGAGGAGGTCGTTGATAAGGAGCTCATGATCTCAAAGGGCTGGGTTATGACCGCAGACACCGTCGAAGCAATGGCCGAGGCTATCCTCGCCGACCCGGAAAACGAGGGCAAGATGGATGTCGAGACCCTCAAGACGACTATCGAGAACTACAACCGATACGTCACGGAAGGCAGCGACCCCGAGTTCGGGCGCCCTGAAGCCAGCCTCGCGCCGCTTAACCCGCCCTACTACTGGATGAAGAACTACCCGGGAGGTGCCGCTACCCAGGGTGGCCTGAAGCGCAACGCCAAAGGGCAGGTTGTGGATGTATTTGGCGACCCCATTCTTCGCCTGTATGTTGCTGGCGAGAACGGCAACGTTTGGGCGTGTTTTTACCCCCGCGCCGGAACCAACACCTCCGACAATGTTGCCTTTGGATGGATCATCGGCGATGAGATGAGCGCCCTGGAACCCTGGGAGCAGGCGGAGTAGACCCAGTAGCCCAGAGCAGAGGCAGTCGCACGACGGAGGGAGCTGGGCTCCCGGCTCCCTCCGTCGTGCCGCAACCAGATACGTGAAAGCAGGCACTGTCTTGCTGGCATGATCAGGAGAAAACCATGTCAATCAACCAAGATCCGCAGGCAGCAGGCAAAACGCCGGATACGCTTGAGCACATTGCGGTAATCGAGATAGTCGAACCCAAAAAGACCTATCCGATTGGGATAGAGACCGACCTTATCATACAGGTGCGCTGCCCCGAGCATTGCAACTTGAGTGGTGGCATCCTATTAATCGGCGACGAAAGCGATCAGATAATCGCTGAGCAGTACCTCACGTGTTTTGACAAGGAGCACGGGGTCAACACCACGGGGGCTTTTCCGGTGCAGATTCCCACAGAGCCTGGCACCTACACCTGGACTGTAGCCTTCTTTCCCAAAGGCGACGGTTCCGCGGATGACGAAGATGCGTCCACCTCTGAGGATGGCGCGGCTGCTGGGGGCGCCAGGGAGTCTGTGTCTGCTGGCACTGGGATTGCCGCGGCTGTCACTCACGCAGCTGTTCAGGCAGAATTCTGCTTTACGGCCAACAAGCATGTCACTGGTATGACGGTGCACCGTGAGTATCAGCCCGTTGAGATCGGCAAAAACTACGTGATCACGGTTGGAGTCGAGTGCCTGACGGGCTGCTCACTACTGGGACAGAAGGTGGAGGTCTTCTGCCAAGACGAACTGTTGGCTACTGCTGAGCTGCAAGAGCCCGTCGGCATATCCCCCAAGCTTTATCGTGCCGAGATTACCCTAACTGCGCCGGATACGCTTGGCCTATATGAGCTGAGATGCTGCGTGAAGCCCGAGGGGCTGGGGCTTGCGCACACAGCGAATGAATGCCTGCACTACCTAACCACCGGGCTTGCCTCCCAATGCCGCATAGCTATCACTGCTGTGGATGCTGAGAGCTTAAAGCCCCTTGCGGATGTCAGCCTCACTTCACGACCTGCGGGCGGCTATCCGTCTCTGTGCTGCACTGACAGTGCGGGCAGAGCCTCCATAGATGCTCCATGGGGAGAGATCACCCTGACTGCCAGTTGCGAGAACTATGAGTATGCGAAAGAAAAGGTCACCCTGCCCGAGGGTCAAACGGCAGTTGAGTTCACTTTGCCAATGGAGTATCACGCGCCACTCTTCATGTAGAGGCGATGCAGAGAGGCGGCATTGAGTACCGAGTGCGGATGCGAAACACGGCACCAAGCATAGGGTTACTGCACAGGCGGTTGTTTGCGCGAGCGCGAATGGCGCCATTTGGGCAGGTAGTAGGCCGCAAAAGGCAGGAGCCAACATATCAGGCCGATGATGTCAAGCAGCCAAGCGAAGCTCTGTCGAGGTATGCCCAAGAACATGAAGAACAGGGTGGCATAAGGCAGGGATGAGAGAGAATTGCCAGAGGCATTCAGTACCGGCAACAAGAGAGCCATAGCCAGCACGGCAACTGACAGCACATGAAACACCCGCCTGAAAAAGACGCTTAGCAGCATCAGTATGCCAAGGAGCGCAAGGACGATATACATCAGCAGGAGCGCCTCATCAAGGGGCTGCCTCGCCCATATGTCTGTCAGGGGGCTGTTCATCACATTCACTAGGAACAGAGCCGGTGCATATGACAGGAAGAAGAGAATGCCAAACCAGGCAAGTGTTGCCCAGCGGAGCCTGCGTTCTGCCCGCTTGTCGCTCTCCAGACTCTCAGAATCTGAGCGCTCCTTGTTTGGGGAGCCTGCGTTGTCATCAACCTGACCGGCAGCCTCAGCAGCGGGTGTCTCAGTGCTCGCGACCACCACGCTAGATGCGGGTACCACGGGCGCTCCGGTAGCGGGTGTCTCAACAAGCCCAGTAACCTCGGTATTCTCCACCATCCTTACTGCACCTCCCGGCAGTAGCCCGCCAACTCTATGATCTTTTGCCCCGTCTCCGTCAAAAGGAAGTCGCGCAGCCTCCGTGCGGGAGAGCCTGTGGGTTCGTCGTCGCGAATGATGGCGTAATAGCTTGTCGTGAAGGGGTAACTTTCGTTTTGCAGGTTGACATCACTGGGAGCGATGCCTTCGACCCTGAGCATCTTGACGTTCTCGTTGCGATAGAGGTTCTCGAGGTAGTATCGGTAGGTGTAGCCGATGTTTCCCGTGCCGTTCTGATACTCCGCAACACGGGAAACAAGCGAGCCCATTCCCTCGATAACGGCGACCTTGGGGGGCGCGGCCATGGGTGTGCCCTGCATCACCAGCTGCTCCATGGCGGTTTGGCTGCCGGAGTTCTCGTTGCGCTGGAACGCCTGTATCTCCTGGTTGTTGCCGCCAACCTGCTCCCAGTTGGTGATGGCACCCGAGTAGATGCCCTGTATCTGCTCGATGGTCAAGCTGTCAACAGGGTTTTCTTTATTGACGATGAAGACGAATCCGTCCCGTGCGACAGGCTCCATATCGAGGGTAACGCCAGCGTCTTTGGCGTGGCGTAACTCATCTTCAGAGGGCGGCGTCACCAAAATCAAACTGATGACCGGAGCAGACCTTACGGCGTCCTTCCCGTTTTCTGCGTAGTACCCCAGCACCTCTTCGCGGTCGATGAGGTTCAGATAGGCGGAATGCGTTGTGGAATGGACGACGGAGCTTTCAGGGTACAGCTCAGTTTCTGAAGTTTCGACAAACTGGCGATAGAGCTCGGCCTTTATGGGAACGGTGGCCGTCGAGCCATCGATAACCATCAGGTCGCGCTCCGTGAACAGCTCCTCGTCCACAATTCGATGCCATGCTTCGGGGCGTTGTTGCAAAGAGTAGTAGTCGAGGGCATCCGGCTCGCCTTCTATCACGTCAAGCGGGGTGAACAAGGCATACACTACCTGCCCAAAAAACACCGCTGGAAACAAGAGCATCAAGCAACTCGCAAAGATGGCAAGAGCCTTCATCACAATCTCCCCGTCCTCTGGTTTGGCATGAATATCGCCGCATCTGTACGGCTCTCAGTATACTCCGTTTGTCCCCCAACCGTAGTACGCCACCGCCACAGCGAGGAAGGGTCGAGCCATTTTGCTGTCTCGTCTCTGCCC
>JAITTM010000133.1 GCA_031286975.1 Coriobacteriales bacterium | reverse complement strand
TAGACGCGCTCTGTTCGATATGTGCGGCTATCACGGCTGCGATGTCGCGCGGCGAGCGCCCCAGCTCTTTGGCAAGCCGCAGCGCGACCGTCGTCGCCCAATCGCCGTGTGTGGCGTCGCGGGGGCGCTCCACCGCTGGCTCAGGCGTGTAGGTCAACGCGAGTTCACCCGCGGCAACAGCGGCCTGGATGGCGGTCAAAACGACGTTCTCGATGGTGTGGCGCATGGTTTTCTCCGCAGATTCCGATGGGATGTAAAGAGCAGATTATAGCCCAAAATAACCTGTTGACGCACTGCGACAGACGGCGCGGACGGCAGCAGTCATCAACAGGGGCGCAACAACTGCAATTAACCGGCAACTCCCGCCCGACCGGCGCGTGTTTCGTGCGATAATGGGACAAAATGTGGATGAAGGAGGTGTGCAATGATCGGTTTTTCGTGGTTCTGGGTCTGGGTCATCCTTGCCGCCGCGCTTTGCATCGGCGAGATGTTCACCGCGACGTTCTACCTGCTGCCCTTTGGCCTGGGAGCCATCGCTGCTGTCATCGCCAACGCGCTTGGTGCCGACCTGCTGATGCAGTGGCTGCTCTTTGCGGCGGTCTCCGTTGTGGCGCTCATCTTCTTGCGCCCTCTGGCGCGCAAGCTCACGCGCAAAGAGTCCCCCAAGACCGGCGTTGAGCGTTTGATTGGCATGACCGGTGAGGTCATCGAGGGTACGGCGCCCGCGGGCGAAAGTCGCGCGCGCGTCGACCGCGAGGTGTGGAATATCGCCTTGCGCGATAGCAGCGCGCCGGCACCTGGCAGCAGGGTACGGGTGCTCGCCATTGACGGAACGCACCTGATTGTCGAGCTTGTGTAAGGGAGTATTCGCCAGACAACAGGCTCTGGCGAAGTGATACAAGAAAAGTAAGGAGACACTATGGATGATCTGAGCATGCTGTTGGTAGGTTTTGTCCCGGTTATAATCGTGGTTGTTATCGTCATCTTTGTGTATGCCGGCAAAGCAATCAAGATAATCCGCCCCTACGAGAAGGGTGTGGTTGAGCGCTTTGGTAAGTACCAGCACACCTTCGACCCTGGTCTGCACCTCATCATCCCCTTTGTGGATCGTCTCACCAAGGTCGATATGAGGGAGAATGTCGTGGATGTTCCCCCGCAGGAGGTCATCACCAAAGACAACGTCGCCGTAACCGTCGACGCCGTTGTGTACTATGAGCCCACCGACCCCTTCAAGCTCATCTACAACGTCACCAACTTCTATCTTGCGGCCACCAAGCTGGCGCAGACCAACCTGCGTAACGTCATCGGCGAGATGCAGCTCGACGAGTCACTCACCAGCCGCGAGAAGATCAACCTCACCCTGCGCGACATCCTG
Source organism: Coriobacteriales bacterium (assembly GCA_031286975.1). GTDB lineage: Bacteria > Actinomycetota > Coriobacteriia > Coriobacteriales > UBA8131 > JAITTM01. Next base: position 2,891 of record JAITTM010000133.1, on the reverse strand, counting down.
GATGACGCGACCGATAAGTGGGGCGTGCGCGTGGTGCGCGTCGAGTTGCAGCGAATCGAGCCACCGGCAGACGTGACCCAGGCGATGCACCGCCAGATGAAGGCCGAGCGCGAGCGTCGCGCCCTGGTGCTTGAGGCCGACGGTGACCGTGCCGCCGCCATCGCGCGCGCTGAGGGCACCAAGCAAAGCGCCATCCTCGAGGCCGAGGGTCGCGCAACCGCCATCCGCGAGATCGCGAGCGCGGAGCGGGAGCAGAAGATACTCATCGCCGAGGGTGAGGCGCAGGGTATCCGCAACGTCTTTGGTGCCATCCACGACGGCGATCCCAGCGATGACCTGCTGGCGATCCGCTACATCGACACCCTCAAATACGTCGCCAACGGCAATGCCACCAAGATCTTCATGCCGCTGGAGATGCAAGGTCTTGGCAATGTGGTAGGCAGCATCGGCGAGCTGTTCAAAAGCTCACAGGAGGAGCCGGCTAAAAAGAAGTAAGGCAGCAGTCGAACCCTCCACCGGCACAAGGATCACCGAGCGCCCTGTTAGGCTGAAACCCTCAGCTTGACAGGGCGCTACTGCTAGTGCCCTATAACAGGGCACTAGTTTCTGAAGATGTCCAGCGCTTCGTCGAGCACAGTGTAGTTGGGGTAGGTCGTATCATTCAGCTGGAAATGCGTATGATTGCCCTTGTCGCCCTCAACGGTAAAATACGCAAGCTGATTGTTGATGACTTCTCCGATATTGCGCACCTCCGCCACCTTGGTGACCCCGCCGATCACCGTGTCCCCCGCCGCCACCGTGACGTTGTCGATATGCAGGAGGATAAAATCGAGCTCAGGGTGACCCTTTTGCTGAATGTGGAGCTCAAAATCGTCAAGTTCGCCATAGAGCAGATAGGGTCTGACCAAAACCACGGTGCCGCTTATGGGAGCATAGACCGCCGTGCCCGGTGTCGCGCCCACATCAAGGGCTGAATCCCAAGGACCCAAAGCATCCGCCCGCCCCAGGCTCAGGGCGCTTCCCCTAAGCGGCAGATCGCCTGTTGGCTGCTCGTCGGCGACGGGACGATTGGTGCCGTGGTTCTTCTCTGCCTCCGCTGAATCTGCAACCGGCAACAGTGATTTGAGCTGGAGGCCCCACTCAAGGGATGACTGGTGGAAGGCGACCTCCGTGAGGTTATTGGCGCTCACCGGCGAATGGATGCCGATGTCCTCGTATTGAGCGACGAGCGGTGTGGGCAGATAGAGTATGTTGGGGTCGTTAGGGTCTGCGCCCGCAGCCTCGGCATCCCTGGCCCTGAGCGTTACTTCGGTTGGCGCGGCAAGCTGCTGCCCATTGGCATCGACTGTGGGAGAAGAGAGGCCAGCCTGCGCGGGAGCCTGCTGCCCCAAGAAGAGAACCCCGGCGAATATGCCAGCCGCAACGAGCACCAAAACGCCCAAGGCACCGATGAACAGACGACGATGGAGTCGCTTCTGCCGCGCCTCGACCTCTCTGCGCAACTGCTGGCGCACCGAAAGGGAGAGTCTGTTTGGTCGCAGTTTGCGCCCAACATCGGCATGAGCGCCGGTTCTCATGCCTGTGTAACGTCTGTTATCAGATGAATGGTTCATGTCTTGCCATTCTACAAGACCAGCCCTCTGCCCGCCATATATTTTTATCAGTTTATGAGCCAGTTTGCGGGATAAGAGCTCTTTTTTACCGATTGATCCGTTAACGATTGGCTTACTCCTGCTGATGATTTTGCGGTTTGCCCCTTGCGCAGCGCCACCAAGCATAGTAGAGTGTCCTCTCACCCAATTTGCGGGGTGGAGCAGTCTGGTAGCTCGTCGGGCTCATAACCCGAAGGTCATCGGTTCAAATCCGGTCCCCGCGACCAAAATTCTCGAAGCTCCCTCTGGGGGCTTTTTTATTGCACCTTTCACCCAACTTTCACGCAGCTTTCACGCATAGGAAGTAACATGCACATTACCGATGGATTTTTTTTGTACATTGTCGGCATAAAGCAGTAAACTGTTTTCTCCATGATAACCCCGTTGAAAGAGGATCCATGACCCGATTCAAGAAAATTATGGCAACCGTATGTGCTGGTGTACTGCTGTTTTCATTAGGGGCGTGTGCGGGTTCAGACGCGCCAAATGCCGCAACTGTCAATGGTGTCGCCATTACAGAATCAAAGGTGAGCGACTACATCGTGATGATCCGTGAGCAGAGCGGGTTTGCCGAGGATGTGGACTGGGCCGCTGCCCTGAAAAGCGCCGGCTATACTCCAGAGACGTTCAGGGATACCATCCTTGACTCCATGATTGAGGAGGAGATACTCAGGCAATATGCCGCGGAGATCAATGTCACGGTTGACCCGGCGGAGATCGACAGTCAGGTAGAAGCCACCAAGGCTCAATACCCCACCGATGAGGGGTGGCAGACCGCTTTGAGCGAGAGTGGCTTTGCGAGCGAGGATGACTACCGTGCCATGGTTGAGACAAGCCTTCTTCGCACCCAACTGCAAGAGCAGATTCCCTCGGAGGATCCAACCGAGGCCGAGCTCCAAACCGAGGTCGATACCGTCAAGGCCAATTATGCCAGCAAGCGCTCATCGCATATCCTCATATCATCAAGCGCGGGCAGCGCTAATGAGGGCAAGACCGACGAGGAACTGCTGGCTATCGCCAACGACCTGCATGCCCAACTTGACGCGGGTGCCGACTTTGCGACCCTGGCACAGGAGAACTCGGCCGATGGCTCCGCCGCCAATGGTGGCGACGTGAGTTGGGATTGCCTGGCCTCCTTTGTGTCCGAATATCAAACCGCCCTTGATGCTCTTGCTGTGGGCGAGTACTCCGCTCCCGTCAAGTCGCAGTTTGGCTATCACATCATCTTGTGCACCGCTG
>JAITTM010000118.1 GCA_031286975.1 Coriobacteriales bacterium | reverse complement strand
TCGATTTTCTCATCATCGACGCAACCTTCAACGGCAGCAACTGGATGCCCGATACGCACCACAGCATCGACGGAGCCATCGCGCTCGCGCAACGCGTGGGTGCGCGCACGACCTACCTCACGCATCTCTCGATGCACTACGACACGCCCATAACGCTGGCGGAGCTCGAGCAAAAACTTGCGCCCTACAACGGCACCATAAAGGTAGCCTTTGACGGGCTGACCATCACGTTGTAGTGCCTCCCTGGCGCAGACAACCCAAACGCAAGGATCCCGTCCTTCTCGCCACTCCTTTCGCGGGCTTATTCTGCGCATTCACATGATGCTTGCAAGGAAATCAGCATTTCCGTATTACACCGATACCAAAGAATAGTCACAGGCGTACGATGGCGCAACATCGGTTGCTCATATACTCTGATACCGAGGAACACCCCCATGTTCTTTGCAGGCAACGCTGCCTGCACCTGTACAAGGTTCCTGTAGCCAAGTTAAGAGAAAGAAGGGGAACGTGACAGAGACAATCGATATCCACGCTCCTGGGGTCGAGGTTAAAAAGTCAGCCTGCTACTTCTGCCATCAGAATTGCGGCGTTTTAGCCTATGTGTTAGACGGCAAGGTCATCAAGATCGAAGGCGATCCCCAACACCCCACCAATACGGGCGGTCTGTGCTGCCGCGGCAACATCGCGTTGCAGCATATCGACCATCCAGCACGCATCAATCACCCGCTCAAGCGCAAGGGTGAGAGGGGCGGCAATGAGTGGGAAAAGATATCCTGGGATCAAGCCATCAGCGAGATCGCTGAGCGCATCAACCAGATCAAGGCCGAGAGCGGTGCCGAGGCGGTGGCGACCGCCGGAGGAACCCTGCGCACGGAGGACTGGGCCCGCAGACGCTTTATGAATATGTTTGGCAGCCCCAACTCCTTCCACAATGCCTTGCTTTGCTGGATACCCACCTTCATGGTCGAGACAGCCGTGAGCGGCTGGAGCCCCTTTGAGACCGACCTGGGCGACAGTCGCGTTGTCATACTCTGGGGCTTTAATCCCGGCGCGTCGGGCATGCCCGGCATGCACGGCTATTACGATTTGCACAAAGCGGGGCTCAAGGTCATCGTCGTTGACCCGCGCTACTCAGAAACCGCCGCACATGCCGATCTGTGGCTGCCGCTCAGGCCGGGCTCTGACACCGCGCTTTCGCTGGCGCTGCTGCATGTGGTGTTGTTCGAGCAGCTCTACAACCAGGAGTTCGTGGCCAACTGGTGCGTGGGCTTTGAAGAGCTGTGGGAGCACATGAAGCAGTACACGCCGGAGTGGGCGGCTCCGCTGACCTGGCTTGAGCCCGATCTTATCCGCCAGGCTGCCCGTATGTATGCCAAGAACACTCCCGGCAACATCCAGTGGGGCTGCACGGCTGACCAACTGGGCAAGTCGTCCGGTGCTGGCATGCACGCCCGCGCCATTTTGCGCGCCATATGCGGCAACCTCGATTGTCCCGGCGGCGACCTCATGCCCGGTCCCTCGCAAAATTACCTCTGCGACGAGGAGCTCGAGGCCAACGATTGGTTGCCCGAGGAGCAAAAGGCCAAGCAGATCGGCTCCAACAAATTCAAGCTCACCTCCTGGCCCGGCTACCAGCGCATCAGTGATGTCGCCAAGGAGACCTGGGGCAAGGCTCCCACGGCGGAGTGGATGTGTGAGGCGCATGGCCCCTCCGTGTTCAAGGCCATCCTCACCGGCGACCCCTATCAGGTGCGTGCGCTCATAGTCAACGCCACTAATCCCGTCAACTCCTACGGCGACTCCAAGATGACGCTCGCGGCGCTCAAGCAGGTCGAGTTTTTGGTCACCTGCGACTATTGGATGACCCCCGCCGCGCTCTATTCTGACTACGTGATACCCATCGCCGGAGCGCTTGAGCGGCCCACGCTGCACACCAACTACGGCGTGACCGACTCGCTCATGGCCTCGCAGCGCGCCATCCAGCCGATGTACGAGCGCCATACCGACTACAGCTTCTGGCGCGACCTCGCCCTTGCCACCGGCCAGGATGCCGACCAATGGCCCTGGTTAAATGAGGAGGAGGTCTTCTACTACATCATCTATCCGCTGGGTCTGCCCGTCGAAAGCTACGACCAGTTTGTGGAGGCCTATCGCTTCTACTATCCGCCGTTGCACTTCTACAAATACGGCACCAACGGCTTCTGCACACCGTCACGTCGCGTCGAGCTCAAGAGCTCCATCTTAGAGGAGCTGGGTTATCCCGCGCTGCCCACCTATATCGGGCCGGCCGAGAATGAGGAGGACGACCCCGCGGTTGCCGCTGAGTATCCGTTGGTGCTCACCACTGGCGGCGGCTTCATGCCCTATCACCACAGCGAGCAGTTCCAGATCCAAAGCGTGCGCTACCTGCGCCACGAGCCCTACTTCACCATCAACCCCGTCAAGGCCGAGGAGCTGCGCATCAAAGAGGGCGACTGGTGCTGGATCGAGACCCGCCGCGGCCGCATCAGGCAGCGCGCCAACATCGAGCCCAGCGTCGACCCGCGCGTCATCTATGCGCAGCGCGGTTGGTGGTATCCCGAGCGCGGCGCTGAGGGCGACGAACCCTTTGGCTGCCTCGAGTCCAACGTCAACGTGCTCTCATCCGTGGACGACGACCACTGCGACCCCATCGGTGGCAGCTGGGCGAACCGCGGTCTTCTCTGCAAGGTCTATAAGGTCAGCTACTGGGATACGATCGACACCACCTGGTCGATTCCGGGCTCCGCCGCCCAGCCGGGTGTGAGCGTACTGCCCAGCGAATCCAAGTTGGCCTACGAGCCCATCCCCTTTGACACGAGCGCTCCCTTTGAGCTGCCCGAGGGTCTGACCTGGGATTATCCCACTAAACTCGCCTGGGACATCGAGCGGGGGCTTGCCTATGACCCCGAGTCCGGCTGGCTCTATCATCCCGAGACCTATGTGTATTACGACCTTGAGACCCACTACGCCTACGACCCCGACACCGAGACTTTGGTGGACGAGGAGGGCACGCGCTACGACATGACCACCAAGCAGCCGATTGGCGAGGCACAGGCGGATGCAACGGCAGTGGAGAACCCCGTGGGCGATCAGCCCGATGCTGCCACCAACAAGGCGGCTCTTGAGCAAGCACCCGCCAAAGATGAGGGAGAGGAGGCGCTATGACCCGTTTTGTCATGGTCATCGACCAGCGCAGATGCATCGGGTGCCAGTCGTGCACCGTTGCCTGCCGCACCTGGAACGAGCTCCCCATCGACATCATCTATAACCCCGTGGTGAGCGAGGGCGTGTTGGGCGTATGGCCCAACGTGCACCAGACCTTCACACCGCTGCTCTGCATGCACTGCGACAACCCACCCTGCACCGGCTGCTGCCCCTGCAAGGCATCGCAGCAGGAGCCCGACGGCATCGTCTGGGTGGATGAGAAGAAGTGCATGGGCTGCAAAGTCTGCGTCAACGCCTGCCCCTATGGCGCACGCGACGTCAACCACAAAGAAGGCTTTGTGCGTAAGTGCAATTTCTGTAAGGATCGTGTGCGCGAGGGCGAGAAGCCCTACTGCGTCAACACCTGCCACCAGAAGGCACGCATCTTTGGCGACCTGGACGACCCCACAAGCGAGGTCTCGCAGCTGGTCAACAGCCTGCAGGTCAACACGATATTCCCTGAGCTGGGCACCAATCCCCAGGTCTACTACATTCCTGATCTGGGAGGTGGCAACCGATGAACAAACACTACTGGACCTGGCCCATCGCCTTCTATCTCTTTCTCGGCGGTCTGGGTGGCGGCATGCTCTTTTTGGCGGGCGTCTTTGACATCTTATACAGCACGGGCAATCTGGGTGCCGTGCAACTGGGTGCTATCGACTCCTTTGGCTCGATATTGGCGCCCGGCGTCTTTGTGGGCATTGTTGCTCTGGGCATCGGCACCGCGCTGCTCGTCTTTGAGCTGGGGCAGCCCAAGGTCTTTCTGCGCGTGTTTTTAAGCGCAACGGCCATCATCAAATGGGGTGCCATCATGCTCACCATCGCGATGTTTGCAGCGCTTATCTACTTTACCTTCTATCTCACGCCCATCCTGCCCAAAGGTTTTGTACTGCCTTGGCAGGACTGGCTCTGGCTGCGCGACGGCGCGCGCGGCAGCATGCTGGTCTTTGGGCTGGGCATCATGCTCTACACCGGCATCCTGCTCTCGAGTCTCAAGTCCAAGCCCTTCTGGAACACGCCGGCGCTGCCCGTGCTCTTTACGGTCTCGGCGCTGTCGACCGCGTCTGCTCTGCTTGCCGCGACGGCCGGCCTGGTGCTGACTCCCGAGTTTATGGCGGGAGCGGCAGGCCAATTGTATGGAGAAGCCTTAACCGAGTTCATGGTCGAGCAATTGCACTTCATCGACTCCGTTTTGGTGCTCGCCGAACTTGTCGTGCTGCTCACCTACACGCTGCTCATGCTGGGCGCCGGTAACGTGGTTGCCAAAAACGTGGCGCTCGGCTGGATCAAGGGCTCCAATGCCCCCTTGTTCTGGGGCGGCATGATTGTCTGCGGGCTGCTGCTTCCCTTCCTGTTCTATCAGATCGGCGGCATGATGGCTACCGTTATCGCTCCCATCCTGGTGCTGGCTGCGGGTCTTTTGCTGCGCTTCATGGTCATCTTTGCCGACGACCGTCGTTCTGTTCCCGGAGAAGAGCGCTACTACAGCAGGCTCCCCAAAGGCGACGAGGGCTTCTTGAGCGCTTGGAAGTAGGCCTCTCGGGCTTTTCTCGACCTTTGGCACTCTTGCAGGATCGCCCGTGCGAGGGGGTGATCCTGCCTGTATAATGGGCAGCCTATGGATCAGGAACTGCACACATACTTCGAGCAGATCACCCGCAGTTGCCTGCGCTGCGGCACCTGTATGCGCATCCAGGGCGAAGAGGGGCAGCCCGCCTATGACCTGTGGAGTCTGGCGCAGCTTCTGCTACAGGAGGATGCGCTCAGCACCCTGCCTGCTGAAGCCATCTTTCTCATCCGCAGCTGCTCACTCTGTGGTGCCTGCACGGTGGACTGCCCCGCTGCCCTGCACTGCGGCGACTTCATGCGCAAGGCGCGCGCGCGTCTGATTGAGCTTGCGCCCGCCATCGCAGATGACTATCGCAGCTATCGCGTTGACTATCGCAGCAACATCTTCGCGCGCCTGCGTGAGCTGGATGCTGTCCACTACGATGAGATGCTGGAGAAGCCAGACGATGAGAAGAAGGAGTCGGGGATGAGTTCGTCCGCTTCTGGTGCCCGGTCTTCTCACCGGACGCTCTTTTTTCCTGGGTGTGCGCTGAGTACCTACGCGCCTGATTTGACACGCGCGGTGTTTGCCTACCTTGAGCGCAGTGGTCTGGCGGATGGTTTGACCGCCCACTGTTGCGGCAGTCTGCTTGCGAGCGGGGGCTTGCAGCAGCACTACGCCGCCTATGCGCGGCAGCTGGCGTTGCGTTTGCAAGAGCAGCGTGTCGACCAGATAATCGTTGCGTGCCCCCACTGCTATCACTCGCTTGACGGCCTGCTTGAGCAGGAGGGCTTGCGAGAAGTGCGGCTGCTTGCCCTGCCACAGCTGCTGCTCGACCAGGGTCTGCGCTTTTCTCCCACGGAGCTGGCTCCCTACACCACCGTGAGCCTGCACGATGCCTGCCCTGACCGGGTAAAGCAGCGTTTTGGAGCGCCCACACGTGCGCTGTTTGAGAGAGTGGCGCTGGTTGAGATGGAGCACAGCGGCAAAACGACGCTCTGTTGCGGCTCGGGGGGCATGGTCTCGCAGTACGACCCTGCCACCTGCGAGGCACGCCGCGAGCGCCGGTTGCGGGAGTACGAGCAGACCGGGGCTGACTGCCTGGTGACCGACTGCCTCAGCTGCGTTAACTCCTTTCAGCGATCGCCCAGCGAGCCTGGGGTGTTTCACTACCTGGAGCTGCTCTTTGGCCTGCCCATCGACTGGGCCGAGGTGGCGTTGCGCGCGCGCCGCCTCTGGGAGCTGCCCAAAGCAGAGCGCCCCGACGCGCCCCTTGAACTTGCGAGCAGAACCTTCCCAATCACGGGAGGCGTGGCAACCGCGGCACCCGCGGCACCCGCGGCACCCGCGGCACCCG
>JAITTM010000045.1 GCA_031286975.1 Coriobacteriales bacterium | reverse complement strand
TGAACTTGGTCACATCATGGGGCTTGGAGATGTCTATGAGCCACTGGACTACTCCATGTTCCCCGCGCTTTCTGACTGGCCAGAAACCCCTTCCTCTTTAATGGGAGGTGGCAAATGGAGTGTCCCTCAAGCAGGGTACCCTGACCTGAACGCCTTAAACATCGTGCGCCATAACCACTGGCAGCAAGACGCTCTTATGCAATGGAGTTACCTGGACAGCCCTGGAGTGCCTCACACTGGTTGGCTGACAGACGGTGAGAAGAAATACTACTTCAATTCGGCCGGAATACGTATGGATGGTCTACAAATAATAGGCGGCCATGAATACTACTTCGATCCCAGTGATGGGCGTATGCGTACGGGACTTATCTATATAGGTCCATTGACGCTTTACTTCAACGCACAAACAGGTCGCCGCGAGCTCCCCTTGACCCGCCTTGGTGGCTCAACCCGCTATGACACCATGAAGACGATAGCAACCTATAGTCGGTCTTTGGCAACAACGGCCATAATCGTCTCGGGAGAAGAGGCTGCCTGGCCTGATGCGCTTTCTGCCTCTGGGCTTGCCGGTATCTATAACGCACCTATCCTGACAACAGCTTCTGGGCATCTTCCCTCACAAACGATACAGGCCTTAATAACCCTTAACGTAAGCAGGGTTATCATCATCGGAGGCCCTGCCATGATCAGTGACACCGTGAAAAACCAGATCGTCAGCATAGTGGGCCCTTACGTGGCCAGAATCTATGGAGCTGATAGATACGAGACCGCAGAGAAGATATATAGTGCAGCTCCTACAGGTTCATGGCTGCATCCAACAGGTGGCTACAAAAGTCCCAACTATAGTTCTTCTCACACCTGGAAAAACGGTACGAGAAAGAAGGCTGCTATATTGGTCACCGGCACCAGCTTCCCTGATGGTCTTTCTGCCTCAGCGCTTGCTGCCTATGCGCACTTTCCCATCTTTCTTGTACGAGCTGACGGCACGCTGACAGCTACTACCCAAAAACTCCTTGGAAAGGGAAACTTCGATGCACGTCCTTGCAGTTGATAAGCACCGTCATAAAACCGTGGAACTCCCAATCGCTTTAGATGATTGCGCAGGGAGGTGCCGCTTGGGCACCTCCCGCGGATGGCAGTGCGCGTATGAGCGCGCAAAGCTACTATACCAAATGCGCTTGTTCGCAAAGAGCGCGGCGCCTTAAAGCCCGGCGACAAATTGCCCTGTTATCCTGCCCTGCGTGTAGCAGTGGCCGAGGTTGTAGCCCGGAAGCGTCATGGGATAGTCAACGCCGGCATAGAAGGTTCCCGATACATTGCCCACGGCAAACAGACCCTTGATTGCCTCGCCGCTCGCATTGAGGCATTGCCCGTTCTCGTCGATGATGAGACCGGAGCAGAGTGCGGATATGCGCAACCAGCGATGAATGCCATAAAACGGAGGGGTGTCGATAGGAGCAAGAAAGCGCGCCTCCTTGCCAAAGTCGTCATCGGAGCCTTTGGCAACAAGCTCGTTATAACGTGCAACGGTCTTGACAAACTCAACAGGATCCGTCTCGAGTTTCTCCGCCAATGCTTCGAGGGTGTCGGCTTTGAAGGTGCGCGTAAAGCCATTGAGAACCCCGGTTTTCTCACCAGGCTCATCGGGCATATAGTTGAGAAGAGCTTCGGGCGGAAGCTGGCTGCCTGGCCAGTCGGCGGCAGCTGTCATATAGTTTGCGTCGAATATCTGGGAGTACCAGCCGCCCTCCGTTTTGTTGCCCACGGGCTCTTTGAGCATGTTGTTCAGCAGGGACATGGGGGCTGTCTCATTCACAAAGCGCTTGCCATCCTCGGTAACCGCCAGGTAGGGAGTGTCGCACATCGGAGCAGGACCGGCATCAAAGTCGTGCAGCATCTTTGTGTGCCCAACAGGCTCCATAACCGCGCCTGCCCAAAGACCCATCTTGTGACCATCCCCCGTTTTGCCATACTGCTTGCGCCCAAATCGCTTAACGTCGGGGAGGTAGTAGTCGACCATCTCGTCATCATTTTGGTAGTCGCCCGTTGCAAGGATCACGCCCTTTGAGGCATTGAATTGGATGTAGCCGTCAGGCCCCTGCGCGATAACGCCCGTTATCGCGCCGCCAGAGACGACGAGTTGCTCCGCGGGCGTTGAATAGAACAGCTCGACCCCCTCTTTCTCGGCAACGCTGGCAAGCGCGATCATGCCATCCCCGGTGTTCAGGGGTTTGGGGCCAAAGAACGAGGTCACATAGTTGAGTTTGTACCCGTTTACCTCGGTAACATCAGCAGCCTGGGCATTGCCCTGGTCTACAACGGAGGCGCCCGCCTCCAAAGAGCGCTCGATCACCCATTTAACGGCTTCGCCGGAATTGTAGGCCCACTTCTCGACCAGTTTTCGGTTCGAGCGGTAATCGCAGTCCTTGATGAGCAGGGCTATGAGGGCTTCTACTCCCGCCTTGTCGCTCGCGTCAAGGTCGATGCCGGTGCCGGTGTTGCCCTGGGATATCGCGGTCGATTCTTTTTGGAGTAAGGCCACGGTGGCACCCTTCTCGCGTGCGGAGAGAGCCGCGGGCACGCCAGCGGCTCCGGCACCGACCACAACGATGTCATAGTCCTTGGTCTCGACGATGTCCGTTATTGGCGCGGGTGCGGCAAAGAACGAGGGCATACCCGCTGCGGAGCTGCCTCCCTCCGGCGAGGTGCCGTTGGGGGTCTGACGCGGTTGCCCGCAACCTGTCAGGGCTGCCATTCCTCCCGCGGCAACCAAGGTACCAAGCGTGATAAAGCCTCTGCGTGAGAGTGTACCGCTCTGGGTGCCGTCTTGCTGCTTCTCTCTTCTCATGATGATCTCCTTTTTTCCTCGAAGTGTTTTGTCCTCGGCGTGACGTTGCCTGTGTCACTATGTCAACAACAAGGGGGCGCGGCTAGTATCCAGAGTCGTTTTTGCGGGTTAAAGATATAACCTTTCATATAACCCTGCCAAAATACCGTCTGCACCTTCCCACAAAGAGAGGGGGTGCTTTACAATTATGGGCATCGTGGAGGAGGTGTCGGTGAATTCGCAAAAGCATGTGGAGAGCCCCCAATCGCAAACAAGGAGGCGTTCTGCCATCACGCGCAAGCTGCCTGACATCAAGGCTTTTTTCACGGCTCCGCTGTTCTTTTTTGGGCTCGGGCTTTATCGCGCCTGGATAGAACTCGTCTATGTGCGCCCTCTTTTTGAGGCACCCCTGCACACCGTTGCCGGACATGATGTCTTTGATATAGCCATGGCCGTTGTGCTGCTGATCTGCGCTGCCGCTTCGCGCAGGCTCGTGCCCCTTTTCAAGAAAAGAACCCTGGTTACCTGTTGCCTGGTGTGCCTGCTGGTTGGAACGTTTCTTAACGCTGCCTCGCTTTACCTCTCGCTCGATCAGGCGGTGTTTGCCCCTCTGGCCTATCTTGCCGCCATCATCTCGGGGCTGGGCACCGCTTTGATCATCCTGCTCTGGTCTGAACTGTATGGCTGCCTTAATCCGCTGCGCGTAGCCTATTACTACTCTGGTTCGCTGATGGTGGCCGCTTTGGTGATCTTTCTCTTCAACGGATTCGTGCAAGCCTACTATCTTGCGGGGCTCGTGCTCCTGCCCATACTCTCGCTGGTACTCCTTTTTAGGAGTTATGCGTCCGTTCCCACCCAGAACCTGCCCAAAGTCACTTCGCCGCGCTTCTCGTTTCCCTGGAAGCCCATTGCACTCATGGCGGTCTATGGCTTTGCCTACGGGATGCGGGAGGATCAGCTCTACGTCTTCATGGGTCCGCATTCCTCGCTGGGGGCGATTATAGCCGCTGCGGTTGTTTTTATCGGCATCATCCTGATTCCCAGCCGGTTCAGCCTGTCGGTTATCTACCGTGTGGCACTGCCGGTTATGGTATGCGGATTCCTTTTGGTGCCCTCGCTCTTTTTGGGAGCCGCTGAGTTCTCGAGCATCTGTGTTTCGATGAGCTTCACCTCCTTCTCGATTCTCATCATGCTGATCCTGAGCAATATCTCGTATCGCTTTGGTGTCAGAGCTATTTGGCTCTTTGGCATTGAGCGAGGTTTGCGCGCACTCTTCATGTACTCCGGACGAGAGACAGCGCGGTTTTTGGAGGCGGATCATTTCTCCGCTGTCCTGCAATCAGCGACCTTCAACCTGTTGATCGTCGTGCTGATTGTAGTTGCCACGATGATCCTGCTGAGCGAACGTGAGCTCTCCTCAAAATGGGGCATTACCTTTCTTACCTCCGGCAAAGCGGGCGACAACGGTTTTGAGCAGCATCGCCTGGCGGAGGCCTGCGCTGGTCTCAGCAAGCAGTATGCGCTCAGCCCCCGCGAGAGCGAGGTGCTTTTGCTCCTAGCTCGCCAACAGGATCTTGCATCGATTGAAA
>JAITTM010000039.1 GCA_031286975.1 Coriobacteriales bacterium | reverse complement strand
CAGGTCTATTGGATAAACTCCACGGCTGGCGACATCCAGTTCGCCGCAGACGCAGGTGCGCTGGCGGCGGAGAAGGTGGTTGCCGAGTATCGCGAGCTTGTCATCATCGCCGACGCTGTGGTGCTCAGTTTGAGCCTGTTTGGGTTGCTGGTTTTTGGCGTTGCGATCGTAGTGAGCTGTATACCCTCCTGTCAGGGGGTCGGCACGAAACTCATGGACTTTGGGCGTAAGGTCTTCGACTCCCGCGACAACGTGGCAAAGCAGGCATCTGCGGCGCTTAATGGCCTGCAGAAGGCGCTGCCCTTTCTCTGCGTAGTGAGTGCGACGGCGACCATAGGTGCCAATACCTTCTCCGCAGAAGGCGAAGCCCGTTATGTGGGTATCGCCATTCCCCTGCCTCTTGCGGGAGAAGAGGCGGCCTTTCCTAGCGATGACGCTGCCCAGACAGCGGGGGAGACGATAGGAGAGGCGAATCAGGAGACGGCCAAGCAGACGGATGCCGCAAACGAGGCACACGAGAAGATGCAAAGCAGTAAGCTCGAAGGCTATCTGGCGGACTGTGGCAATGCCCCCAACTACTGTATGTCTGAACGCGCAGGCAGACTCGCGCGCCTGTCAGGTACGCAGAATCCGCAATTCAGCTCAATTGAGCTCTGGAAATTCGATTATGCCCTGGCACGGGCGCAGGCCTATTATGCGGCTCGCCTTGCGCAGGAGGCACCTGCTAACAGCTTACTTGCTGAGCAGGTCAAATCCTTTGCGCGCACACGCTTCTACACCTACGCAAAGGCACAACTGGCGACTGGGTACGCGCATACCGACAGCGATGGAGTGCTGGATGCGTACTTTCCCCTGTTGCCGCGCAATAACGGTGATGTCAAGCGCACGACGCTTTATACCGAGCGCGTGTATCCTGTGGATGCCGATGGCCTGATGCATGGCACGCCAAACTGCCCGGATTATAGGGAGGCAGGAGCAGGTGGTCATGGCTCGATGAGTGATCTGGACGCAGGAACCTACAGCAGTTGTGAGCGCTGCGATATCTCTTTGACGACCATCGGCAAGGTTGCTGCTCCTTCAACCTCTGTCGACAACGGCTTTGAGTATCACTATCGTATCGTTGCCGCCGCAGCCGAGCGCTACGAGCAAGCATCGCGGGACTACCGGGATGAGAGCGCCGATGCAAAGAACTCTGCCAATCAAGCCTTCGACCTCTTCAGAGAAGCGATGGAGGCGCTCAAGACCCCACGTCTCGATCCCAAACCCCCGGGCAGGGCGGGGTGCATCGCCTTGGCCTTTGATATGAGTTCGCACGCGGTGCCGGGTGTCTTCTCTACCTCACTCGTGGCAGGCGAGGCGCAGTTGCAGCCGCGTGTCGCGCTTTCAGCAGCCACGCTTGCCAGTGAACCAGCGGAGCAGGGCAACACCCTTATTGCCGCCTTTCTCGAAAGGACGAAGCAGCATACCGATTCCACATCTTTGGGGGGTCAGGCACTAGGTGTCTTTGGCGGCATCCTCACTCTGTGGGGCGACGCGTTGCTGATGTACAGCGAGGGAACGGAAGCGCTGACAAAAGGTGTGGGCGACTTTCTGCGGGCGATACCTCTGGTGGGCTCCACACCCTTGGCATCATGGGCTGAATCCGCTTTGAGCGAGGCCATTAGAGCAGTGGGTCTGCAGGGAGTCGATCTGTCGACGCCCAAGCCGGTGCTCGTCAACACGGCGCACGTCATACGGGCAAGTGGGTCTGAGGCTTTTGGGTATCTGGGCAAGGCGCAGGAGCTGTACTCGTCATTGCCCGGATCGTCGAGCGGTACGTTGGCGCAGAGCACGCTGGACGGCCTGCTCCTTGAGGTCGAGCGGCAAGGTGGAGCGCTGCTCGAGGGCGAGTTCACCCTCTTTACCTTGAGCTTTGGCGACCTGCCCTTCTTGCCGCGGATACCTATCAAGGTATCGTTGCCGGAGCAAGTCTCGGCGCGTGGCAAGAACCTGCTCTCGGATGCAATCGCAGCGTTTGCCTCCCTTTTTGAAGGAGGTGGGAGCAGTGTGGTGTGGGAGTAGCGGAGGTGTGCGTTTCATGCGACCACTCTGTTCGCAGAGAGGGCAGATGACCGTTGAGCTAGCACTCTGCATTCCCGTGCTGCTGGCCGTTGTGGGTATCGTGGTCAACCTTATGCTGTATCTGGATGCCTGCGCACGCTTTGACCGTGTGGCGGCAGAAGCGGTGCGCATCGAGGCCGTCGCGCCGCAAAGTGGCAGCTATAGTTCGCAGGCGCGCGCCCAAGCGGTTGAGCGGCTTTTGCGTGAGACTTTTGCAGGGCAAAAGACGGTGAGCATCACGGTATCTATCGGTGCGGCGGGCACTTCGTCTCAGGGGGATACGGGCGGGGAGGGCATCAGCATTCCCTTTCTGCCCCGTCAGGAAACCTACCACTGTGTCTTGAGCTATCGCCCCTGGGGTTTTGGCGACTCGTTTTTTGGCATCAGGTTCAACGGACTTGAGCATCGACGCGACTTCGTTATCGATGCATTTACACCAGGGTTGCTGCCATGAGTGCCCAACGCAGCACAGGGCGGGTGCCCAGCAGACGCGCTTTTTTGGCACCGGGCATCAAGCGCGCGCGGATTGCCTGCGTCACGCTAGCGGCTTTTATTTGCATCCTCGTGGCGCTTGGTGTGCAGAGCTGCTACGAGCAGACCCAAAAGGCACCGGGGCCGCTTGCATACCTTATGCTCAAGGGGGCGGGCGAGAAGGAGGATCCTCTCCAAATCGCTGGCGCGCAAGCAGGAGAGGACCGTGGGTTGGAGTTGCTTGGAGTCTCACAGGACAGACGGACAATCGGTTACTCGAGCGCTGCCTCTTTGGCAGAGACGGCGATGCTTATCGATCAAGGTCTGCGCGCACAGGGTTGGCTGCCCGTCGATTCCAGCAAGGGGAGCGCGATGAGTTTTATACGCTCAGAACCGGATGAGCTGGCCAGCGCTTCATCTCTTCTGGTGTTCTGTACCGAGCGTCCTGACGGCACCTCGGTGGTTGTGGAGCTCCTGAGATGAGTACCGGCTACTCGTTTGTGCTCGCCAGCTCGCTTTTTGCACGGATGCGCGGTCTGCTGAGCAGCTCAATCTGCCCCAACGGCTCCGTGCTTGTGCTTATCCCCTGTAGCAGCATTCACACCCTGGGGATGCGGGAGGCACTCGACATCGCGTTCATCGACAGGCAGGGCACGATCCTGCGGTCTGAACGCAACGTGGCACCGATGCAGCTGCGCTCATGCAGAGGTGCTGTGGCTACGCTTGAGCGACGAGCGCTGATAGATACGCCCTGGTTCAGCCAGGGTGACGTGGTGGAGATCGGTTATAAACGGAATGGAGCCAACTATGAAGACCTGTCCCTATTGTAAGAGTACGACCTTCGATGACATGGATATCTGCTATGGCTGTCTGCATCCCCTTGAGCAGACCTTGGAGGCGTTGCCGTCGGTGTCTTTGGAGGATGCGCGCATTGCGCGTTTTTCGGTGGTGCTGTTGGGAGCCTTCTCTTATGAGATGCGCCTCAAGAAGCGTGAAGGCGCCCTGCTTACCGTGGGCTCAGCAAGCGCTAACAACATCGTGATACCCAGTGCAGCGGTCGCCCAGCATCAACTCGACATCTTCTATTCGCAGGAGCGGATATGGATAGAGGAAAAGGGCCTTTCCTGCGAGACGGACATCGATGGTATCCCCTTGTTGGGAACCCGGAGCATCAAGCCGGGAGCGCAGCTGCAAGTGGGCGATGCGGTTATCACCCTGGTGTCTGACTGAGTGGAGGAGATGCGGTGGAGCGAGT
>JAITTM010000145.1 GCA_031286975.1 Coriobacteriales bacterium | reverse complement strand
CGCGCACAAACCGCCGATGAGCGGGCGTATACGCAAAAGCAGCCACAGGCAGCGGGACGGTCGATCGCTCCCGCCCCTCTCACCCCACAACAAGGCCTCACAACAAGACGCATTACCGTTTAACGCCGCGGAGCGTTTGCGCGCGGGTTTTGCGCTATAATCGGTAATTCATCGAATACGGAACAAAAAGCTTGTGTGTACTCTTGAAAATCGGAATAGGGAGGTGCTATGAGAACCCTTCATATTATGGATACGACCATCCGTGATGCGCAGCAATCGCTGTGGGCCACGCGCATGCAGATCGGCGACATGCTGCCCATCCTGCCCAAGATGGACAAAGTGGGTTATTGGGCCATTGAGGCATGGGGTGGCGCGACCTTTGACACCTGCCTGCGTTTCTTGGACGAGAACCCCTGGGAGCGCCTGCGTGCCATCAAGAAGCACTGCCCCAATACGCCGCTCAGTATGCTCGTGCGTGGCCAGAACCTCGTGGGCTACCATCACTACTCACAAGAGATCGTCAATCGCTTCATCAAGGCAGCGCATCGCAACGGTATCGACGTCTTTCGCGTGTTCGACGCGCTCAACGACATCCGCAACGTGGTAGACAGCGCCCAGGCCATCAAAGAGGCCGGCGCACACTTTGAGGGCGCGTTGAGCTACACCATGAGCCCCGTGCACACACTCGACAGCTTTATCGAATACGGCATCCAACTCAAGGAGCTGGGTGCCGACTCCATCTGCGTCAAAGACATGGCGGGCATGCTCACGCCCTATCGCACCGAGCGTTTGGTCAAGGCTTTCAGGGAGCAGATCGGGCTGCCCATACACGTACACTGCCACTACGTGGGCGGCATGGCTCCAGCCAACTACATCAAGGCAGCCGAGGCGGGTGCGGCCATTGTCGATACCGCGAGCGCGCCCTTGGCCTTTGGCAACTCGCAGCCGGCGGTCGAGATGATCGTCGCCGCACTCAAGGAGTCGGGCTACGACACGGGCCTCGACCTCGACCTGCTCTTTGAGATCTCAGCATACTGGGAGGGCATGCGCGAGCGCGGGCACTACAAGCGCGGCGTGAGCTCGCTCATCCACATGCAGGTCTACAGCCATCAGGTTCCCGGCGGCATGATGAGCAACCTCGTGAGCCAACTCGAGATACAGAAGGCGGGCGACCGTCTGGGTGACGTGATGGAGGAGATCCCGCGCGTGCGCACCGAGGTAGGTTACCCGCCGCTGGTTACGCCGCTGAGTCAGATCGTGGGCACGCAGGCCGTGCTCAACGTGCTTACCGGCAAGCGTTGGAGCGTCATCTCGACCGAGATGAAGGATTACATCGGCGGCTACTACGGCAAGGCACCTGGCCCCATGGCTCCTGACATCGTCAAGAAGGTTCTGGGCAGCAACGAGCCTTTGAGCCCCGACATCGCCCCCGGCTCGCTGGTCACCACCACCTATGCCGAGGTCGAGGCAGAGGCGGGCGATCTGGCGCAGAGCGAAGAGGACGTGATTATGTGGGCGCTCTTTCCCAATGAGGCCCGCACCTATCTTTCAAAACATCGTACATCCGAGAAGACCTCGTTCTTACTCGAAGAGGAGTCGCTCGGTACCAAGGAGGAGCAGACCGTGGATATCAATCAGATCAAAGAGCTTATCAGGGTTGTTGAAGAGTCAGGCATCGGCGAGGTTACGGTTGAGGAGGCTGGCTCCAAGGTCACTGTGCGTGCTCCCGGGCAGATGGGCATGCCCGTAATGGCAGCCCCTCCCGTTGCCGTGACCGAGGCGCCACCAGCACCCAAACCGGCCGCTCCTGCCGATACCATCGAGCGCCCCGCCACCTGGCTGCCCATCAAGGCACCCATGGTGGGCACCTTCTATGCGGCTCCGGCGCCCGATGCACCACCCTATGTGGTCGTGGGCGACGAGGTGGTCGCTGGCGCTCCGCTCTGCATCGTCGAGGCAATGAAGCTCATGAACGAGATAACCTCCGACCAGATGGGCACCATCCGCGAAGTCTGCGTCGAGAACGCCATGCCCGTCGAATATGGTACGGTGCTGTTCTACTTCGAGCCCGTCACGGAGCTGGGGGCCTGATGTTCAAGCGGATACTGGTTGCCAATCGGGGCGAGATCGCCGTACGCATTGTCAGGGCAGCGCGCGAGCTGGGCATCGAGACGGTGGTGGTCTACTCCGAGGTCGACCGCGACACCCTGGCTGTCAAACTTGCGGATAAGAGCGTGTGCATCGGCCCTGCGCCCTCCGCGCAATCCTACCTCAGTGTGCCTGCCATCATCGGGGCCGCCAACTCCTTTGGGGCACAGGCGGTGCACCCCGGCTACGGCTTCTTGGCCGAGAACGCGGCTTTTGCGCGAGCCTGCGCTGAGAACAACCTGGTGTTCATAGGTCCAAGCCCTGAGGCCATCGACCTGATGGGCGACAAGAACGTGGCACGCGAGACCATGAAGCGCATCGGCGTGCCCACGGTGCCCGGCAGCGACGGCCCCTTGACCACGGTTGCCGAGGCAGCGCGTTTCGCCGATGAGGTGGGCTATCCCGTGCTCATCAAGGCGAGTGCCGGCGGCGGAGGCAAGGGCATGCGCGAGGTGTATGAGGCCTCGCAGCTCGAGGGTGCCTTTACGGCAGCCAAAAACGAGGCGGGCGCCGCCTTTGGCAACGACGAGGTCTATCTTGAGAAGCTCATCTCGCGCCCCCGTCACATCGAGATACAGATACTGGCGGACATGCAGGGCAACGCCGTGCACCTCTGCGAGCGCGATTGCTCCATCCAGCGGCGGCACCAAAAACTGCTGGAAGAGGCACCTTCGCCCGCGCTGACCCCTGAGCTCCGTGCCCGTATGGGCGAGGCTGCGCTCTTGGCCGTGCGCGAAGTGGCGTATACCGGCGCGGGAACCATCGAGTTTCTCCTTGATACCGATGGGAGCTTCTATTTCATGGAGATGAACACCCGCGTGCAGGTCGAGCATCCCGTGACCGAGCAGATCACCGCAGTGGACATCATCAAGGAGCAGCTGCGCATCGCCGCGGGCGAGCCCATCAGCTTTTTAGAGCGCGTACCGCTTGCGCCACAGGGGCATGCCATCGAGTTCCGCATCAACGCGGAGGATCCCGCTAACAACTTCTGGCCCAACCCGGGTACCGTCACCGGGCTTACGCTGCCGGGAGGACCGGGCGTGCGTGTGGACACCCACCTGTATGCGGGTTATACCGTGCCACCCAACTATGACTCGCTGGTTGCCAAACTCATTGTGTGGGGTTCGACACGCGCAGAGGCCATCGCCCGTGGCAAGCGCGCACTGGGTGAACTCGGGATCGCGGGCATCAAGACCACGACCTCCTTCCACCAAAAGGTGTTGGAACTCGCCGATTTTGTAGCAGGCGACGTCTGCACCGATTTTATCGAAGTGCACGCTGGCGAGCTCTAGAAGGGTCAAACAGGGGCACTGCACCACTCGAGGCTGAGCCCTATCGGTTCACTGGACTGATAGACCCGTGAGCCAGCCTGGTAGGATGCTAAAAACAGGAACAGTACTGAGACGTGTTGATTTATGAAGGGATACGATTTTGGACGAGACATTGAGCAATGAGGGTATGACGGTGGCACCGGGCGTGGTTGAGACCATCGTTTCGCTGGCGGTCAGCCAGGTCGAGGGGGTTGCCGTGGTGGGCGGCTCAAAGATATCCGACGGCGTTATCTCGGTATTCAACAAGAAGCAGCACGTCCCCGGCGTCATCGTGACAGCCGAGGACGGTGAGATCACGGTTGAGGTGCGCGTGCAGGTGTATTTTGGCTACAAGTTGCCGACGCTCAGCGCGCAGATCCGCAGCATCGTCGATGATGCCATGAAGAGCCAGGTTGGCATCGAGGTGGCCGCGGTAAACGTGTACATCGACGGCATCCAGTTCACGGAGTAGTGTGTGGCACATCACCAGCGCGTTCATCAGGCACGGAGTGCCGCCCGTCGCAAGACGCTGCAGATTCTCTATCAAAGTGAGATAGCGGGGCTCTCCGCACAACAGATACTTGATGAGGAACTCTGCGTGGACGAGGTGGGGTTGCCCTGCGATTTTACCCGGATGCTGCTTGCTGGCATCAGCGAACATGCTGCGGAGATAGACGGGCTCATTGCCACGACCAGCGCAAACTGGTCGATTGAGCGCATGCCGCTGGTTGATAAGAGCATCCTGCGCCTGGCGATCTTCGAGATGCTCTACGTGAGCGATGTGCCGCACAGCGTCTCGATCAACGAGGCCGTTGAGTTAGCCAAGGATTTTGGCGGCGAGGACGAATCCTCCCGTTTTGTGAACGGCGTGCTGGGCAAGATAAGCGACCTTCTGGTCGAGTAGGAAGCGTGTGGCAAGAGGGCGAACCCGGGTCACATCTGGACAAAGAGGTAGTTCATGGATGAGAAAAGTTCATACGGTCAGTTGCGGGAGCGCATGGAGGAGATAGTTGTTGCTGTCCGCTCCAAGGATGTCCCTTTGGAGAAGAGCCTGGATCTGTATGAGGAGGCTCTGCGTCTGGGCACGCGTTGTGCCGAGCTTATCGACCGTACTGACTTCACGGTCGAGGAGCTGGAGCTCGCCTCCGGCACCAATGCCGATGCCGACAGCGAGGCCGACGCAGGCGCTGACAGCGAGGCCGAGACCTATGCCGATGCCGACAGCGAGGCTGACGCCTACGCTGATGCCGACACCTACGCCGAGGCTGACAGCTACACTGATGCAGAGGCAGACAGCTACGGCGATGCCGAGGCAGATATCCCTGTTGACTAGAAAGCCCTTATGAACGCCGACCTTTTACATAGCATCGATTCACCTGCAGAACTGCGCAACTTGACCAATGAGCAACTCGTCGAGCTGGCAGCGCAGATACGCATGCGGCTCATCGAGGTCACCTCGGTCAATGGTGGGCATCTGGCATCCTCGCTGGGAGCTGTCGAGCTTATCCTCGCGCTACATCGCTGCTTTGACTTCAGCACCGACCACCTGGTGTTCGATGTGGGGCACCAATCCTACGCCCACAAACTCATAACGGGGCGTCTGGACGACTTTGACACACTGCGCACCTATGGCGGCATCTGCGGGTTCCCGCGCCGCGACGAGAGCCCCTACGATACGCATGAGGCGGGACACGCCTCGGACTCCCTCTCCATCGCGTTGGGCCTGGCACTGACCCGCGACCTCAACAACACGGATGAGCGCATCGTGGCGCTTATCGGTGATGCCGCGCTGAGCGGTGGCATGGCGTTTGAGGCGCTTAACCAGATAGGCCATCAGGGCAGCGATCTCACCATCGTGCTCAACGACAACGAGATGAGCATCTCGCATAACGTGGGGGCACTCTCACTCTATCTGGGCAAAGCACGCCTGAGCAAGCCCTATACCAAGGTGCGCGACAGTGTGGAGAGCAGGCTCAACAAGCTGGGGCGTCCCGGGCGGTTTTTGGTCAACGCTGGCGAGGCGGCCAAGGCGTCTTTCAAGAAACTCGTGGTTCCCGGCATGTTCTTTGAGGATATGGGCATCACCTACGTGGGGCCTATCGATGGGCACAACCTGCTTGCGCTGCAGGCGGCGCTCGGAGCGACCGCCAAGGTCAAAGGCCCCGTGCTGCTGCATGCGGTAACCCAGAAGGGCCGTGGATTTGCGCCCGCCGAGCAGCACCCCGATGTGTTTCATGGCGTGGGCAGCTACGATGCCTCAACGGGTGAGCTGGCGGTAAGTGGCGGCTTTGCGCCCAAATTCACCTCGGTCTTCTCCGCGGCGCTTGTTAAGGAGGCTGCGGTAAATCCCAACATCGTGGCGATCACCGCGGCCATGGAGGACGGCACGGGGCTGCACGCGTTTCACGAGGCCTACCCGCAACGGTTCTTTGATGTGGGCATCGCCGAGGAGCACGCGGTGGCCCTTGCGGCGGGTCTGGCTCTGGGCGGCAAACTACCTGTGGTTGCTATCTATTCGACGTTTTTGCAGCGCGCCTTTGACCAGATGGTTGTCAACGTGGCTCTGCAGGAGCAGCACGTGGTGTTCTGTCTTGACCGCGCCGGACTGGTGGGGGAGGACGGTCCCACGCATCACGGCGCTTTTGACCTGGCCTATCTGCGGGCGATCCCGGGTATGCGCATCCTGGCTCCCGTTGACGCGCAGCAGCTCGCTGACTGTCTGCACACGGCGCTTGCCCTTGGCGGCGGGCCGGTGGCGCTGCGCTATCCGCGCGGGGCTGTCGCGGCTGTAGCTGGCGGTGGCACCGGCGCAGCGGGCGGCGCGGCTGTAGCTGGCGGCGGCGCACCAGGCGCGGCTGTGGCTGGCGACAGCGGTGGCACGCCCCAAACATTGCCCTACGCACAGGCAGTCACCTTGCGAGAAGGCCGGGATGTCGCGCTTTTAGCCGTGGGTCGCATGGTCGCAACCGCACTTGAGGTCGCTGACCTGTTGGCGGCTGACGGCATTGCGGCATCTGTCTATAACATGCTCTGGGTCAAGCCGCTCGACACTCAGGCAATCGCTGCGGCAAGCACGGCCAAGCTGGTGGTGACGCTGGAGGAGGGCACCATACTGGGCGGCTTTGGTGCAGGCGTGCTAGAAGAGCTGTCTGCGCTCGCGGTCGAGGCAGGTACTCCGCAGACCCCCGTGTTGACCATCGGCCTGCCGGATGCCTTTGTGCCTCATGGCGATGTCGAGCGCCTTTTTGAGGATCTTGGGCTTACGGCCGGGCAGATACATGCGCGCGTCAGGCAGGCACTCGATGAGCAGCCGCAAACTACGTCTTGACGAGCTGCTGGTAGCGCGGGGGCACTTTGCCTCGCAGGGCCAGGCAGCCCGCGCGATTGTGGCGGGCACCGTCAAGAGCGCCAGCGAGCTGCTGAGCAAACCGGGCCTTCTGGTCGATGCAACCCTGCCTCTTACCGTCGAACAACCCAAACGCTTTGTATCGCGTGGCGGCGAGAAGCTTGCTGGCGCGCTCGCCGATTTTGGCTTTTCGGTCGCAGGGCTGCATTGCATCGACGTGGGTGCCTCGACCGGTGGCTTTACCGACTGCCTGTTGCAGCAGGGTGCCGCTTGGGTCAAAGCCGTCGATGTGGGCTACGGGCAACTTGCCTGGCAGCTGCGCGAGGACGCGCGGGTCACGGTGTTCGAGCGCACGAATATCAAGGAGGTAGAGCCTGCGCTGCTGGGTGCGCCCTTCGACCTGGCGGTGGCGGATGTGAGCTTTATCGGGCTTGCGCGCCTGGTGCCCGTGCTTGCGCGTCTGCTGGGCGAGGGGGGTAGCCTCATCGCCCTGGTCAAGCCGCAGTTCGAGTTGCCCCGCGGCAGCGTGGGGCAACGGGGCGTGGTGGTTAAGCCCGCTGCCCATACGGCGGCACTTGAGCAGGTACTGGCGGGGCTTGAAGGCACGGCTTTGGAGCCGTGCGGCCTGACCTTCTCGCCTATCAAAGGGCCTAAAGGCAACATCGAGTTCTTTTTGTG
>JAITTM010000102.1 GCA_031286975.1 Coriobacteriales bacterium | reverse complement strand
AGGCCAGCGAGGCGTCGATGTCCTCGATGCGTGCCCGGTTCCATGCCAGCACCGAGCAGCGCAAACCCAGATGGGCGATCTCGCGCACGAGTGCCTGCTCTTCTCCGCCCATGATGGGGATGCCTACCTCGATCTGGTCAAAGCCCGTCTCGTCCAGCATCGTCGCTATCGTGAGCTTCTCCTCGCGCGAAAAAACGACGTGCGCGGTCTGCTCCCCATCGCGCAAAGTCGTGTCGTCAAAGCGCAGAGACCCCCGCGCTCCCAGGTAGCTGGAAAGCGGCAGGGTCGCACGTACGCTTGTGGGCTTTTTGTCCATGGCATAATCATAGCCGAGCTTCCGTGTGTGGTCTGCGCCACCACGGCAACTGTTACAACACGTTCCCTGTTCAGAAATCACCCGGTAACAAAAGGCCTCTACAGTTGTTTTTGGCGACAATGGCGTCGCCGGGACGTGAACGACAGGCGATGATGCCCGCACTTCTCCCTAAGAAAAAGGGGAGGTGTGGGCTTTTTGTTTGCAGGAACATCGCCTCAGGCACTGGCAGAAGAACCCGAGGATAAGGAGGAACCATGAGGCAGGTAGCTATCTATGGCAAGGGTGGTATCGGAAAATCGACCACTACGCAAAACCTCACAGCGGCACTGGCAACGCATCTTAACAAGAAGATCATGCTCATTGGCTGTGACCCCAAAGCGGATTCGACCCGAATGCTCCTGGGTGGTCTGGCGCAGCAGACCGTTTTGGACACCCTGCGCGAAGAGGGAGACGACATCGATCTTGAGGACATCATGAAGGACGGATTTGGCGGCATCCACTGTGTCGAGTCCGGCGGCCCTGAGCCCGGCGTGGGCTGCGCGGGACGCGGCATCATCACCTCCATCAACATGCTGGAGCAGATGGGTGCCTACACCGAGGATCTGGATTACGTGTTCTATGACGTTTTGGGCGACGTCGTCTGCGGCGGTTTTGCCATGCCCATCCGCGAGGGCAAGGCGCAGGAGATATATGTCGTTGCATCCGGCGAGCTCATGGCGATGTATGCGGCAAACAACATCTGCAAAGGTGTGCAGAAGTATGCCGCATCCGGTGGCGTGCGTCTGGGCGGCGTTATCTGCAACTCGCGCAAGGTCGATGGCGAGCGTGAGCTCCTCGATGCCTTTGCCAAGGCACTCGGCAGCCACCTCATCTACTTCGTGCCCCGCGACAACATCGTGCAGCACGCGGAGATAAACAAGAAGGTCGTCATCGAGTTCGACCCCACCTGCAACCAGGCTGACGAGTACCGCGGCTTGGCGGAGGCCGTTGACGGCAACGACCTCTTTGTCACCCCCACGCCCCTGACTCAGGACCAGCTTGAGGACCTGATGATGGAGCACGGATTCCTTGGAATATGAGCGTAAGGAGAAAACCATGCAACTGATACGAGC
Source organism: Coriobacteriales bacterium (assembly GCA_031286975.1). GTDB lineage: Bacteria > Actinomycetota > Coriobacteriia > Coriobacteriales > UBA8131 > JAITTM01. The sequence goes on along the minus strand of JAITTM010000102.1, from coordinate 5,064 downwards.
TATCGTACGTCCCGAGAAGGTTCCGAATGTCATGCAGGAGCTGCTTTCTGCCAATTTTCCGGCTATCACCAAGATGAGCGTCTTTGGGCGCGGCCGACAGAAGGGCGTCAAGATCGGAGAGCTGGTCTATGACGAGATACCCAAGGAGATGCTGTTGATCGTCTGCGAGGACGACGACACTGACGACGCGGTTCGCGTGATTTTATCCGCGGCAAAAACGGGTGATACGGGCAACTTTGGAGACGGGCGCATCTTTGTGTCACCCGTCGAGAAGGCCTACACCGTCTCAAATGGTAAGGAAGGTCTGTGATGAAAGAGATCATGGCCGTTATCAGGCCGACAAAGGTGAACGAGACGAAGGTCGCCCTGGCGGATGCCGGCTACCCCTCGTTTACCTGTCAAATCGTGTTGGGGCGCGGCAAGAAGCTGATGAACGAGTCGATTGTCGAGGCCATCTTGGAGGAGGGCGATGTGCCCCAGAGCACTCTGGGCGAGGCGCTGTCAGAGCCGACGCGCCTCATATCCAAGCGCCTGTTCACGCTGATCGTCGAGGATGAGGATATAAGCCCCATCGTCAAACTTCTTACCGAGGTGAATCAGACCAAGACCCCCGGTGACGGTAAGATATTCGTACTGCCCATATCCGACTCCTATCGCGTGCGTAACGGCGAGCACGCGGCAGATGCCTATTAAGGAGGTGGGGCGCATGGCACCCAAAACCCTTGAAAAAGAAGTCGCCGCCGTCCCCGTATCGACGGCCTACCTCGACGACGTATTGGACAAATACGAACCCAAGGTCTACAAGAACCGCAAGAAGCACCTGCTCGTTGTGGATCATACGCTTGAGTCGCCGCAGGAGATCATGGCAAATGTGCGCACCATCCCCGGCATCCTCTCGCACCGCGGCTGTTGCTATGCCGGCTGCAAGGGCGTTGTCTTGGCGCCGCTCAAAGACGCGCTCACCATCGTGCATGGGCCCATTGGCTGCTCGTTTTATACCTGGGGCACCCGCCGTCATAAGGCGAGTAACGACGAGGGTGAGCTCAATCTTGTTCCTTACACCTTCTCGACCGACATGCACGAGACCGACATCGTCTTTGGTGGCGAGAAGAAGCTGACTGCCGCCATCGAGGAGGCCCTGCAGCTGTTCACGCCCTCCGCCATCAATATCTGCTCAACCTGTCCGGTTGGGCTCATCGGGGACGATATCAACGCCGTGGCGGCGCGCATTGAGGAGAAGTACGGCATCACCACCATCGCGTATTCCTGCGAAGGCTACAAGGGCGTCTCGCAATCAGCGGGGCACCACATCGCGAACAACCAGCTCATCAAGCGCATCATCGGATCCAACGACGCGGAGCCTACCGCCCAATACAACGTCAACCTGCTGGGTGAATATAACATCGGCGGCGACGGTTGGGAGACCGAGCGCATCCTCAAGCGCTGCGGCATCAATGTTATCTCCGTTATGACCGGCGACGGCAGCATCGAGGAGATGCGCCGCTCCCATAAGGCGGATCTCAACTTGGTGCAGTGCCATCGTTCCATCAACTATATCGCCGAGATGATGCAGGCGCAATACGGCACCGACTGGCTCAAGGTCAACTTCGTGGGACTCACCACAACTGTCAGGAGCCTGCGCCAGATCGCCACCTACTTTGAGGATACTGCGCTCAGTGCACGCGTCGAGGAGGTCATCAAGGACGAACTCGCCCAGATTGCCGAGGACATCGAGCACTATAAGACCCTGCTTGCCGGTAAGACCGCTGCCCTCTATGTGGGTGGCTCGCGCTCGCATCACTACCAGGCACTGCTCCGCGATCTGGGCATGTCGACCGTCATCGCCGGCTACGAGTTCGCGCACCGCGACGATTATGAGGGCCGCGAAATCAAAGGCTCCATCAAGATCGACGCCGACAGCAAGAACATCGAGGAGCTTGAGTTGGGGCCGGTCGACGGCAAGTATCGTCTCCGGTTTTCTCCCGATAAGCTCGAGGCATTGAAGCAGGAGATCGAGTCGCTTGGCTATTACGAGGGCATCATAAAGGAGATGGACAACGGCACGCTTTTGGTTGACGACCTCAATCACTTTGAGACGGAGGAGTTCATCCGGGCGCTCAAGCCTGACGTATTTTTCTCAGGTATCAAGGATAAGTACGTGCTGCAAAAGAGCGGGACGCACTCCCGCCAGTTGCACAGCTATGACTATGCGGGGCCTTATGCCGGCTTTAAGGGTGCGGTCAATTTTGCGCACGACCTGGTGATGGATCTCAACACGCCCGTATGGCAGCAGATTGTCCCGCCCTGGCGCAAGGAGCCCTTGCTGGTGGGCAGTATAGGAGGTGAGCAGTGATGTTGGATGCAACTCCCCGCGACTCCGTCCTGGAGCGCACGGCACTCGTAGCCAATCCGGCTAAGACCTGTCAGCCCGTCGGTGCCATCTATGCGGCGCTGGGCGTGCATGGCGTCATGCCGCACAGTCATGGCTCGCAAGGCTGCGTGTCCTTCCAGCGCATGTTTCTCACGCGCCACTTCAAGGAGCCCGCCATGGCCTCGACCTCGGCGTTCACCGAGGGTGCCAGCGTCTTTGGCGGCGGCGCGAACCTCAAGACCGCCGTGCGCAACATCTTCGACCTCTATGACCCCGCCGTCATCGCGGTGCACACGACCTGTCTTTCAGAGACGATCGGCGACGACCTCAACTCCTACGTCTCGGCCATGGAGCTGCCCGAGGGCAAGCAGGTCATCTACTGCTCAACCCCCAGTTATCAGGGCTCCCACATCACGGGCTATGCGTCCATGGCTGCCGGGTTTATCACCCACATGGCTCAGAAGAGCGGTGTTCCCAGCGGCAAGGTCATGGTGGTTCCTGGGTTCATCAACCCCGGCGATATGCGCGAGATCAAGCATTACTTCGAGGAGTTCGACATCGCCTTCACCATGATGCCCGACACCACCGGCGTGTTCGATGCCCCCATGACCGGCACCTTTGAGATGTATCCCAAAGGTGGAACCCCGCTCGCCGAGGTTGTGGCGCTAGGTGATGCCAGCTACTCCTTTGCCCTGGGCTCCTGCGCGTCTGAGGCGGCTGCTAACATGCTCAAGAACAAGCACGATGTTGCGTACAAGGCGCTTCCGCTGCCGCTGGGCATCGCGCTGACCGACGAGCTGGTGATGGCCTTGGCGCGCTACAGCGGCAAGCCTGTTCCCGCCGTGCTTGAGGAGGAGCGTGGGCAACTGGTCGACTGCATGCTCGACGTGCACCAATACCTCGACCAGAAACGCGTTGCCATCTGTGGCGACCCCGACACGGTGCTGGGTCTGCTCTCCTTTGTGCTCGAGTGCGGCATGGTTCCCGCCTTTGTTGGCACCGGCACCCCTGCCAAGGATTTCGACAGCCAGGTTGAGGCCCTCCTTGCGAGCTTTGGTGTGGCGGAGGGCGTCTGCTGGCATAAGGCCGAGACGGACTATTTCGAACTACACCAGCGCATCATCCAACAGCCCGTCGACCTACTGCTGGGGCCTTCGCTGTTCAAGCAGATTGCCCGTGCAGAAGACATCCCCCTGGTGCGCGCTGGTTTTCCTGTGCTCGACCGCTACGTGCACTCCTATTTGCCCATCGTGGGGTATCGCGGTGCCCTGCAGCTACTCAAGGCTCTTGCCGATACGATTATGGATCGCCAGGATCGCGACTGCTCAGATGCCGACCTCGAGTTCGTAATGTAAGCCCACTCGGTTGCAGGCGACCTGCGTTCGCCCGAAAGAAGGTGATACTGATGCTCCAGACAACGCTTCATAAAGCCCGCTCGGCTCGTGGCACGGTGCTGCTCGAAGAGCGCAAGGCCTCCATCGTCAATGCTGAGGGTTGCAGCGGCTCAGGCATCGCCTGCGGCAAACACAGCGTCTCGGGCGCGGTGAGCCAGCGCGCCTGCGCGTTTTGCGGCGCGCGCGTTGTGCTCAACCCCATCACCGATGCCTTCCACATCATTCACGGGCCCATCGGTTGCTCGAGCTACACCTGGGACATACGGGGCAGCCTGACGAGCGGTGAGGATCTCTACCGCCACAGTTTCTCGACCGATATGGGCGAGACCGATATCATCTTCGGCGGTGAGCAAAAGCTCAGCCGCGCGATAGATCAGGCGGTCGCTGCCCATCACCCCAAGCTCATCTTCGTCTATGCGACCTGTATCGTCGGCGTCATCGGCGACGATGTGGAGCAGGTCTGCAAAGACGCTGAGCGGCGGCACGGTATACGCGTGATACCTGTGCAATCCCCGGGTTTCTCCGGTCATAAGGCCATGGGGTATCGTCTCGCCGGCGATGCCCTCATGCGCCTCATCGGCTCAAAGCCCTACGCGCGCTGCAAGGCGCACGGCATCAACATCTTGGGGGATTTCAACCTCGCCGGTGAGATGTGGATCGTCAAGAGCTACCTCAGGCAACTTGGCATCGAGGTCGTGAGCGGCATAACGGGTGACTCCTGCTATGACGAGCTGGTGCGAGCGCCCCAGGCGCGACTCAATGTGGTGCAGTGCGCCGGCTCGATGCACGCGCTTGCTAATCGCATGGAGGCAGAGCTCGGCATTCCCTTTGTCAAGGTGAGCTTCTACGGTATCGAGGATACCAGCAACTCGCTGATGATTATCGCCCGAGCCTTGGGCGACGAGCAGCTCATCGCACGCACGGAGGCCTTCTGTGCCGAGCAGCGGGGCAGGCTTGCGGGCATCGTGGCGCGCTATCGGCGGCAGCTCGCGGGCAAGCAGGCGGCAATCTATGTGGGCGGCGGCTTCAAGGCAATCTCGCTCATCCGCCAGTTCAACGAGCTGGGGATACGCACCGTCATGGTGGGCACGCAAACCGGGCGCCCGGAGGACTACGAGGTCATACGGCAGATAGTCGCCCCTGGTTGTGTGGTGCTCGACGATGCCAACCCCGCAGAATTGGAGAAGTTCCTGCTGGAGCGGGGCGCAGACATCCTGGTGGGTGGTGTCAAGGAGCGCCCGCTTGCCTACAAGCTCGGTGTGGCCTTCTGCGACCACAACCACGAGCGCAAACATCCCC
>JAITTM010000076.1 GCA_031286975.1 Coriobacteriales bacterium | reverse complement strand
GCGGTGGTGCCCATCAGCTATGTAGAGCGCCTTGACAGTGGCAAAGGCTGACTTGATGCGCGCCTGGAGCGTGGCGGAGGCAATGCGCCAAACGGTATGCTGCACACCGTCAGGAGCAGTGAAGTCATAGAGGGGCGGGGTGGCGGTTGCCTGATCGACGGCCTGGTCGATGGCGGGTTGAGCGCGATAGGTAACAAACACCGGGCCTGTCTGCGCGCCTAAGGCCGTGATGTGGGCGATGCGGTCGGTCAGCTTGACGGGACGCGTGTTCTCGTGCCGCTTGAGCACGTTGCCCAGATAGTCGTCGATGGCGATGGCTGCCACGATGCCGGTCTGCGCATGGCTGCCCTGAGAGAGTCGATAGAGGTAATAGCACGGCTGATCATCCCGCACAAAGACACCGCTGCCGGTATCGGCCAAAAGCAGCTCGGCGGCCTTGGCATAGACCTGCGGGTCGTACTCCCCTACCTCCCGGGGCAGAAGCGCGGTAGTCTTATCGATGCGCAAAAACGAATACGGGTGCTGCGCGATCTCGTGCGCTGCCTCCTCCCTGCTAAACACATCATAGGGCAATGCCGCTACCTCCGGTGCTAACTCTGCCGTAGGGCGGTGACATACAAAAGGCCTCACATCAGCCACAAGATCTCCTTACGTTTGGTCTGGGTAGTATAGGGCAAAAGGGTCGGCTGCGTCATGACTCGGTTTTATCCGCAACTTTGATATACGGCTGAGGGTGGCAATCCGCCGCTTTGGGGCAGATTTCGCAGTCGTGGGCGATCTGCCGCGCGACAGCGCTCCACGCGAGCGGAGCAAAACCGCCTTTTTTATAGAAACCCCGCGAAGGTTTGCAGGCCACCAGTTTGAGTGCTCCTCGTTGTGCCAGCTCGTGGGCGACCAGCGCCTGGCCCACGCCGTGGCGCTGCCAGTTCTCGAACACGGCAACGGGGTAGATATAGGCACCGTTTGCCGCGGTTGTCTCGTCATCGATACAGGCGATGCGGATAAAACCGACGGGGATGTTCTCCGCGTTGACCGCCACGGTGGTGTTGGCAAAGTCTGGCGGGGAGCCCAGATCCGTCTGTGCGCAGATCGCCTGCAGGTATTTGCTGTCGCGCTGCTGTGCGGGGCGGAGGGTGAAGAGGCTGCTCATGATCTCACGCCAATGGAGGGAGGTATATCTTGTTACGGCTTTGGGGAATGGCCTTTTTGTCAAGCTCCCTAAGCCCCTTGATAATCGTGGGCATGAGGTCTGTGGGGATGCCCATAAACATGAGCTCGTCGCCCACGTCGCTTGAGGCGCGACAGCCGTAGCAGCCAAAGGAGATGTTGAGCTCGCCGCTCAGGTAGGGGATGAGCGTGGTCTCGACGCATTGGGCGTTGTAGCCGCTTGCGTGGAAATCAAAGCGGTGCCCGGTGTAATACGAGGCACTCATGCAAAGCCACATGATTTGCTCGGGCTGGGCGATGACGGCAATCACCTGCGGCTCGGTTGCAGCCTGCTCAAGCGGGGTCACCACGGTGGCATCGATGCTGCGCGGCTCAAGGTGCGGACGCTCGTGCACCATGCGCTGGGCTGCCTCGATAGAGTCGAGCTTGTGAAAGAGGAGGTAGAGCTCGCCGGATGCCAACTTCGCCGGCATCTCGGTCAGCCCCAGGATGGAGGTGCCGTCAGGACAGGCGTGGCGATTGGCGGGCAGCATGATGCAGCGTCCGCGGCGGGCGGCCATGAGGCTCTGGCAATAGCGCAGGCGCTCCGAGGGCACGGGCACAGCGGGCAGCGGATCGCCTGCAGGTATGAGGCTGATGGCAACGGGGCTCCAGCGCAGGCCCAGCACACGTCTGAGGGTAGCTGACCATTCACGATAGAGCTCGACCTTTTGCGCAGGCAGGGGCAAAGCGACCGAGCGGGCGGCAAAGGGGTCACAACCGCCCTCGTTGATGACGCGAATGGCCTGTGCGGGGCACTGACCGGCGCAGGTCTCGCAGCCCCAACAGAGCTCGGGAGCGGCAACCAGGGGGATGCCGGGGCGCTCGGCCGCACAACACGGATGCTGGTCCGCGTTAAGCGCGCCGGGCGCTTGTTCAAACACATCCACGGGGCAAAACGCCACACAAAGACCGCAGCCGGTGCACGCTGCGTGGTCGATCTCGATGCGGTAGGCAACCGTCTGAGGGGTCTGCTCCGCGCTTGAGGCACGCTGGTCGATCATCGCTGCCACTACAGGCCTTTCTCGATACCAAAGGGCGGATACACGCGCGTGCCACCACAGTTGGTGAGTTGATATGAGCAAAACGGGATGAGCCGCCCGTCAGCCATGGTGACGAACATCGAGCACTCCTCCATGCGCTCGAGGTCCATGGTGTAGGCGTCCATGTAGTTCATGATGATGAGGGACAGCCCGCGCGCCGTGGGGATGCCCTTGCTGGTGAGCACGTCGAGAAACACCGAGCCCTGCGGCGAGGCAGGATCATAGAGCGCCAGGTAGTCCTCGCGTGAGAGGTCGCGTGTTATAGGGAGAAAACCAGCCGCGCTGGTGCCGGGTGCCGCGGCGGGCGCGCTGGTGCCGGGCGCCGCGGCGGGCGCCGGGACGGGCGTGGCGGTGCCGGGTGCCGCGGCGGGCGTGGCGGTGCCGGGTGCCACCCCAGCCGCCGGGACGGGCGCGACCCCTTCAAGCGCGGTCTTCTCCACTAAGAAGGTGCCCGTGTCACAGAGGGGATGGCTGCATCCCAAAGGCCAGATGTCGCCGGTTTGAATGAGGCCGTCTGTCTGCTCCTGCAGCAGGAAGATGACGTCGCCCATGGTGAGGGGCACCACGCGCCGGGTGTCAAAGCGACCGGAGGTGAAGGCCGGTTGCAGGGCGACGCCTGCCACCACATCGACGTTGGCGAGCGCATAGTCGATGACGGCACCTATCTGATGGGCGTTGATGCCGCTAACGATGGTCATGGCGAGCACCACCTGCACACCCGCCTCACGGCAGCGCTCCACAGCGCGAAGCTTGCATGCCAGCAGGTCGGCGGCGCGGATCTGCTGATAGGGCTCAGGTGTCACGCCGTCGAATTGCAGGTAGATACCCGTGAGCCCCGCCGCGACGAGCGACTCGAGGTAGCCGTTGTCCTGGCTGATGACCACGCCGTTGGTGTTGACCTCGATGCCCCAAAAACCCCGCTCGCGCCCCATGCGAATGATGTCGGGCAGGTCGGCGCGCACGGTGGGCTCGCCGCCGGTGAGCTGCACGCCGGTCTGGGTGCCCACGGTGGTGGCAATGCTCTCATAGAACTCACGGAGCTTGGGCAGGGGCACGTCGCTGTCGCTGCCCTCGGCGCTCATAAAGCAGACGGGGCAGCGCAGGTTGCAGCGCTGGGTGACCTCGATCTCGACAAGGGTGGGACGGCGCGCATGGCGCTGGCAAATACCACAACCCGTAGGGCAGGGTTTGTTGGTGGGGTGCAGGTGCTGGGCATCCGGCTTGACCTTGGCAAACGCCAACGAGCTGATCCAGCGGTAGTGCTCGACATCGGGCCACACCAAGGTGCTGGTCTGACCATGCTCGGGGCAGACGCGCGTCATCCATACCTTGCCCTGCGCGTCAGCCGTTATCTGCGCGGGCAGCGCCTCAAGGCACTCAGGGCAGAGCGCGCGGGTACTGTGGAGAAGTTCAGACATCGATCCCCTCTCGAGAGTCGCGATCCTCATTGGGCGGGGTGCCAACACGGATGCCCTTCCAGTCGATCCAGTCGAGCACGCGCTGGGGCACGTACAGGTCGGGCTGGAAGCGATGGCTGTAGCGGGCGGCGCGCGCCAGGGTGGTGGCATGCGCGAAGTCGCTCATATCGTCCACGTCGGCTACCGGTGTCATCGAGGCCAGCGGGATGTCCTTCTCCCCAGCTTTTTGTACGTAGGCATCAAGCGCGGGACGCCCGGTCATGTTGTAATACACGCCCTGGTGGTCGATCGGGGTAGCGGCGGTCCAGCCGATGATGCTCACACCACACTCCTGACACGGTGCCTGGATGATGCCGCCAACGGGACTCGTCTCCAAAAAGTACTGCAACCAGCGAAAGCCACTGATCACGTGCTCGCGAGGCATCAGGGGAATGTCGCCGCCCACACTCAGCAGGCTGTCGTAGCCCGCGTCGAATATCTGCCTGAAGGCGTCGTCAAAGTGATCGTCAAAGGTGGCACCCGTATCAACGAGGTAGATAAAGGGCCGCGGCCACCCCCCCGCCGCCTCAAAGGTCTGGCGCATGACGGCAACGTTGGCTGCCGGCGTGGTCGAGATAAAGACGTCGTAGCTGTGACGTGTGGCCTCGGGATCAGCCGCCAGCGCCGCGGCATCCTCTGCCTCAAGCTGGTCGATGGCCTGCAAGCAGAGCTCCATCACGTCAAATAGCGACCGGTGAAAGAACTCAGCCGCATCCGCCTCGCTGAAAGGACCGCCACGCTGGGTGGTCAGCCGCGTCTTTACCAGCCCGGGAACGGGAGGTTTGCTAAAGAGCAGCAGTGCATGCCTCTTGGTTGTCATAAAGGTACTCCTTTGCGCGTACAGACAAAACCGGCGCCATCACAAAACGATGACCCTGCTATTCTACCGCATATAGTGGATACACTCTAGTAGGTCGCAAAGCAGGTCAAGGGAAGGGCTGGACAGGGTTGGACAGAAGCTTGGTGAGAAGGACGGCGCGGGATACTTGTCCTTCTTTCTAAAGGAGGTAGGACAGACGCGTGATAGAATGGAGATGCCACGTTCAAACAGAGGGTATTCGAGGTATCGGGGGTTTTGATGATGGTTGAGAACAACGAGCTGGAGCGCCTGTATCAGGCGATATCTTGGAGAAAGTCGGTGCGGAAGTACCGCCCGGAGCCTTTGGCGCCGGAGGTCTTGCAAGAGGTGCGGCGCGTTGCCTGCGCCACCACGGCACTCGACGATTCGCTGGCGGTTGCGTTCAGTGTGGTGAGTCCCCACCAGATCAAAGGTCTTGTTTCTGCAAAATCACCTCACTACCTGGCGCTGTATGCCAAAGGCGGGCTGGAATCCCTGACCAATGCTGCCTTCAGGCTCCAACAGATGGATCTCTGGTTTAGCGCTCAGGGCTACGGCAGTTGTTGGCTGGGCATGCCAAACATGACTCAAGAACTCGCCGCCTGCGACGGCCTACCCTTTGTCGTTATGCTGGCTTTTGGCGCGCCTGCCGAGGAAGCAAAGCGCGGCAGCCTTGCTGAGTTCAAACGCAAGGCACTGCCTGCTATCAGCACCCTGCCTGAGGCGGATGGCTTGCTCGAAGCCCTGCGCCTTGCGCCTTCTGCCAGCAATCGCCAACCGTGGAAGGTCACCGGCGATGCAACGACCCTGCGCCTGCACATCAAGCAGGACGGTTTTGTGGGCAAGAGGCTGTTTGGCGCGATGCGCTACAGCGACGCAGGCATCGCACTGTGCCATCTGTGGCTGAGCGCCGTCCACGCGGGAACCTTTGCCGCCATCAATCGTGAAGTCTCCCCGCCCGACACCCCAGAAGGCTACGACTACTTCTACAGCGTCGCACTTGAGCCCTGAGACAAGCGGCGTCCCAGACATTTTTTGTCTCGAGGCGCTACGACAGGCTGGGAGAAGGGCGGGCGGAGGATGCTCGCCCTTCTCCCAGAGGGAAGAATGGTCTTAGATATTGGCAACTGCACTGGCGCCGGCTACGCGACCAAAAACGATGAGGTCAGGAAAGGAGTTGCCACCCAGGCGATTGCCACCTTGCACGCCGCCGGTTACCTCGCCGGCCGCATACAGGCCGGGAATCACGGTGCCGTCCTGCTTGGTGACCTTGGCCTCAGGAGTGATGGTGAGACCACCCATGCAATAGTGGATGGTAGGGATGCGCTTGCTGGCAAACAGAGGGGCGGTGTCAAAGGCATCGCCCAACAGCAGCTTGCCCTGTGCCTCATCCACACCAGCGACCGTTGCCGCGTTGTAGCTCTCGATGGTGGCACCTAAAGCATCAGCAGGCACGCCGATCTGTGATGCGAGTTCTGCCACGGAGGTCGCTGTGTAGCTGTGCCCTTTTGCCACCAGGTCGTCAATCTGCTCAAGACGATCGGGCGTGACGTTGGTCGAATCGACCATGAGCCACATCTGGTCATTGGTCTGGTCGAGAATGGCATTGGCAATGGTGTCGCGACGCTCGTCCTCGCGGATGAAACGCAGGCCTTCATCGTTGACAAACACGTAATCCTCAACGCCCAGCCAGTTGCCCACAAAGGTAGCCACGCCGCCGTTTTGCGGGTCACCCAGCGGGTGGATCTGCACGGTCTCCATATTGCGCACACCGGCACCGGCGGCGCGGGCAAACACCAGACCGTCGCCGGTTGATGAGGCGACGTTGGAGGTAGGCATGGTTGGGGTCACGCGCTTGTCGAACTCCATGGCTAGCTCGGCATTGCGGGCGTAACCGCCGGTTGCCACCACAACGGATCTGGCATCGACCTTAATCGTGGCGCCGCTTGAGGGGCGCGTGCCGGTGACACCAACCACGGCATCACCCTCCTGCACCAGCGCCTCGACCTTGGCATCGGTATAGATGGTGCCGCCAAGTGCCAGCAAGCTGTCGCGCAGGCAGGACACATAGTAGGAGCCACCCTGCTCGCCCATCTTCTCAACAGCGACGGAGTGCCCGCGCTGCCACAGGCCGCCGATGGCGGTAAAGACCTCATCGTTGAATTTGAGACCGTGTGCCTCCATCCAATGAACGCCATCAAGGGCGTTATTGGCCAGCACCCTGACCAGCTCGGGGTCACCAGCGCTGTCGCCGCCCACAAAGGTGTCCTCATAGAACTTCTCGGATGAATCCTCGATTCCCAAGGGCTCCTGGCGCGCAGGGTCAGGTGAGTTGAACGTGCCCTCACCGGCGTTGGTGTTGCCGCCTACGATGTCCATCTTCTCGAGCACGATGACCTTGGCACCGGCTTCGGCGGCGGTCACAGCCGCAGCCAAAGCCGAGCCGCCGCTGCCCACAACCACAACATCGGCGCTCTCGTTGATGGCGGGCGCAGGTTCGATACCGCTCGGCTTGCTCAAAAGCTCCTGCACGTTGCCGCCAGCTTGCTCCCAACAGTTACTGAGGGCAGTGGCAAGCCCCAAGGAGGTCAGCGTTGCGCCACTCACGGCATCAACGTTGAGGCTCTGCGAGCTGATGTACTTCTCCGACAGTGACTCGATGGCAAAGTCGCCGATATTGCGCGACTCCATCTGCTCTGCCTCTATCGAGAGGAGCTTGCTGTCATCAAAGGTAGCCGTAACGGTGATGATACCGTTGCGACCCTGCCCCTCCGCCGTGTAGCTACCTGCCTTGAGCACTGTGGCGGCCGCGTTGTTGGCAGCTTTATCTGTCGCATTCGAGGGTGCACAACCGCTCAAGGCCACCAGCACACCAGCGCTCAAAGCACCCGCAATGAACTGGCGGCGGTCGAGTTGTTGCAAAGCCCTGACCGGCTTGCTCTGGTTGACCTTGGCCAACAGCGCGCGCATGGCCTCTTCTGCCCTCAGTTCGTCATTGTTCTTGATCATGATCGCTCCCTCCAACGTTGTCCGATTTCTTATGCCTGCCTGTGCAGTTTGTTGGGACTATCTTGCTCCGCGCACAGCGTGGTGCAAAGCGCCCCAAAGGTGTCCTCTGCCCCTGGTTTCTGTGACACGAAGGGGGTGAATTTGAGTGAGACGGTGCTGTTTTTGCAAGAAACGCAGATTTTGGCAGACACTTTGCGCTACCATTCTGCAGAGTGCAAAATGCGGTGCAAGAAAACAATCAGGAGGACTGCCATCAGCAAGGTATCCCAACAAGAAGCGCCTGTATCTGCCAAGAAGACCGGTGGCTTTGAGCTGCCATCCGCGCTCAGACCCTTTCGTTTCAGTTATCTGGGAATCTGGGCACCGCATGTCTGGATCTTCTGCGCGCTGAGTCGCAGGGATCTTGCCTATGGTGCCCTCTCGCCCGTGTTTGTGCTGTATCTGGCGCTCTCGCTCCTGCTGTTTGTTGTGGTGGTGACAGCGATAAGGAGACCTCCCTCGCCCACACACGGTTGGCAGATCGCCAACGGATTCAACGTTTTGGGCATGGGCGTAGCATCGGTGTTCTTGTGCCTGCCGCTTCCCTTTACGGGAACCGCCACCACCATCGCTGGTGCGCTGCTGGGTGGCTTTGGTATGGCGTGGCTCTACGTGCAATGGGGCTTGTTCTACGCAAAACTCGATGTGAAGAGCGCTCTGGTTTGCGTGTTTGCTGCCATGATGTTGGGCTCGCTGGTCAAGATAGGTATCGATGTGCTGCCGCCACTGGGTGCCACTCTCTGTCTGATGGCGCTTCCCTTGCTCTCAGCCCTGTTCGTGCAGCGCGCACGCAAACAACAACCGCTTGCTTTGCCTGTCAACGCATACTACTCCTGGGAGCCCATCCGCTCGCTATGGAAGCTC
>JAITTM010000066.1 GCA_031286975.1 Coriobacteriales bacterium | reverse complement strand
ATCGGCCTGGTGAGCGCGCAGATCGTCGCCCCTGACGAGGCAACCTTGGTCACCTTGGGCGACTTGACCTCACCTACGGCACTCGTCGGCGTCATTTCCATCGCCATTGCCGTCATCCTGACGGCACTCAAGGTTAAGGGTGGATTCCTTATCTCCATCGTTGTGGCGGCCATCGTGGGCATCCCTCTGGGTGTGACCCCTGTGCCCACCGAGTGGAATTTCGGCCTTGATTTCTCAGCCTTCGCTGCACCCTTCCAAACCGTTGGCCTTGAAGGAATCGCCCTTGTCCAGGTCTTTGTGCAGCCGGCACTTCTGCTCTTTGTGTTCTCCGTCCTCATGAGCGACTTCTTTGACACCATGGGCACCGTGGTAGCCGTTGGCCAAAAAGCTGACTTTGTCGATAAAGAAGGTAATGTCGAGAATATCAAGGAGATCCTCGTTGTTGACTCCGCCGCCGCCGCCGTTGGTGGTTTTTTGGGAGCCAGCTCGATTACCACCTTCGTCGAATCGACCTCTGGTGCCGCTGAGGGCTCCCGCACGGGGCTCTCAAGTGTCCTGGTGGGCGTGCTGTTTTTCGTGTTTGCCTTCTTTGCCCCCGTTATCGGCATGGTGACCGAGGCTGCGACCTGCGGTGCTCTGGTCGTCGTTGGCTATTTGATGATGACGGAGATAGGCGAGATCAACTGGAAGGACATCACCTCCGCCTTCCCGGCCTTCATTACCATCCTCGCCGTTCCCGTGACCTACTCCATCACCAGCGGCATCGGGCTGGGCTTCATCTCCTATGTGATCGTCATGATCGCAACCGGCAGAATCAAGGAGATTAAAGCCCTTATGTGGATAGCCGCCCTAGCCTTCCTCGTCGTATTCATCTTCGCTTAGATTGCGAGAAGACCGTGCCCTTTATACCCAGCCGTGATAAAGCCTGGGAGTTGCTGACCCAATACAACAAGGAGCCATTTCATCTCCAACATGCCCAGACGGTCGAGGGTGTCATGCGATATTTTGCCGCGGAACACGACCCGGATCGCATCGAGTATTGGGGCGTTGTCGGACTCTTACACGATATCGACTTCGAGCTGTATCCCGAGCAGCACTGCGTCAAGGGCGAAGAACTGCTCACCAAGGCCGATATCGACCCGACGATCATCCACGCGACCATGAGCCACGGTTATGGCGTCACCGAGACTACCCATGAACCCGAGCACATCATGGAGAAGATACTGTTTGCCACCGACGAGCTGACAGGCCTTATAGGAGCTGTAGCAATCATGCGGCCGTCTAAAAGCGTTCAGGATCTTGAACTTAAATCGGTCAAGAAGAAGTTCAAGACACCGGCGTTTGCCGCAGGCTGTTCGCGCGAGATCATCCAAAATGGCGCCGATAAGCTCGGCTGGGCACTAGACGATCTCATCACGCAAACAATTTTGGCCATGCGCTCTTTGGCGGATGCCTGATAACAAACAAGGGAACCATGTGCATCATCCTGCATTAAGCGCAGGTGCCGCATATGGTTCCCTTTAAAAGTCTGATAATATATCTTATGTTAACTAATGATATTTCAGAATCCTGGTACTGCAAAAAGAGTGAGGGTGGTTCCCTCCGGCTCATACAATCAGCCTTTAGGCTACTCCCTATTGCACCTCCAGACTAATGTGTCTAGGCGGGTACACTCCTATAATTGTTCAGTATCAAACCTCTTTTGGTTTTCTGATTGGACAAACACGTAAGGAGTCTGCATGAGGATAAAGGACAAGACCGTTTATCAAAACCTCGGCTCGTGCGGTTTTGGTGGTGCATCGAATGTTGGCTGCGTCGATGTTCTCGACGGCAAGGTTGCTCGTATCCGCCCCCTTCATTTTGGTGATACCTATACGCCGGATGAGCTGAATGCCTGGAGTTATGAGGTTCGCGGCAAGACCTTTACGCCGGGCAGCAAGACACTCCTGCCTCCCATCGCGCTCGCCTATAAGAAGCGAGCCTATTCTCCCAATCGTGTCCCCTATCCCCTTAAGCGCGTTGACTGGAACCCAAAGGGCGATCGTAACCCTCAGAATCGCGGTATCAGCGGGTATGAAAGGATCAGTTGGGACGAGGCTACCCAGATCATCGCCGAAGAACTGGTGCGCATACACGACACCTATGGCAACCGGGCAATCCTGGTGCAAGGTGAGGGTCATGGTGAGACAAAAGTCATCAGCGGAGCGCATGGCTGCTCGACCTTGCTGCTCGACCAGATTGGCCCTGAGACCGATGAATATACGGTGCAGGCGCGCCAGCCCGACAGTTGGGAGGGCTGGTATTGGGGTGCCAAGCATGTCTGGGGCTGCGAGTCGCACGGGCAACAGAATCCGCAGGATAACGTCGTATGGGATATCAGCAAGAACTGTGATGCCCTGCTCTTTTGGGGTGCGGACCCGGAGACGACGCCTTGGGGTTGGGGCGGGCTGCAACCAAGCCGTCTGTGCTTCTGGTTCACCGAGATCGGCGTCAAGCAGATACATGTCGCTCCCGATGTCAACTATACCAATGCCTGTCACGCTGATAGGTGGATACCTGTCCTGCCCAACACCGACGCGGCGCTTCAACTGGCGATCGCCTACGTGTGGATAACAGAGGGTCTCTATCAGAA
Organism: Coriobacteriales bacterium; assembly: GCA_031286975.1. Classification (GTDB taxonomy): domain Bacteria; phylum Actinomycetota; class Coriobacteriia; order Coriobacteriales; family UBA8131; genus JAITTM01. Next base: position 2,832 of record JAITTM010000066.1, on the reverse strand, counting down.
AGACTACGTTGCCACGCATGTTGAGGGTTTTGACTGGTTTGAGTACTACGTGCTCGGCAACGAGGACGGCATCCCTAAGACCCCCGCGTGGGCTGCCGAGAAATGCGGTGTCCCCTCTTATCGCATCAAGGCATTCGCCCGTTACTGGGGCACGCATCTGGTCTCTATCGCCCACTGCAATGGTGGCGGTTATATCCGCTCCTGCTTTGCCCATGAACCCGCCCGTCTTGAAGCCTATCTTCTGGGGATGCAGGGCCTCGGCAGACCCGGTGTGAACCAACTCAAGTTCATCGAGTGGGATCTGCAGGATCTTTATCCAGTGCCCCCCTCCACGGTCTCCCCTTCTCTGTATGCAAGTTATCATGGCTGGAAGATGCATGCTCCCAAGTACTTCTTCCCCAAGACCATGACGCCCAAGGCGATCACCAATCCCCCGGTGAGTTGGTATGGTCACGTGCTGTGTTCGATGAACCGCACTGACCAGTTTTTGGGCTTCGAATATCCGGGTGACGGTCCACGCATCCACATGATTTGGAGCGACACCCCCTGTTGGGAGACCTGCTGGAACGGTGGTAACGATTACCAGGAGGCTGTGCGCGACGAGTCCATCGAGTTTTATCTGGTGCAACACCCTTGGATGGAGAATGACACCCTGATGTCCGATATCATCCTGCCCATATCCACCATCTTCGAGCTCAAGGACATCGCTTCTGACATCTATTCCGGTCAGTGGAACATGATCGTCTATGAAGAGCAGGCAATCGAGCCTATTGGCGAGAGCAAGGGCGACTACGCTGCTGTGGGCGAGGTCGCAAAGAAGCTAGAGCAATTTGGAGGCATCTACGAAGGTATCTACGAGAAGTACACCAAGGGGCGCAGCTTTGAGGATGACCTGCGAATCGCCTACGAGAACTCATCCATCCCGCTGGATGAGTACCCTTATCAGAAGTTCCTCGACCAGAAGTTCTTGCTCTTCCCCACCGAGGAGAACTGGAAGGATCGGAAGGTCGGATTCCAGCCCTTTTTTGAGGATCCCATCGCTAATCCCCTCAAGACCCCCTCGGGCAAGCTGGAGTTCTACTCCCTTGGTCTGGCGGAGAACTTCCCCGATGACAAGGTTCGCGGCCCGGTGGCACACTGGATCGAGGAGGCGGACGGGCATGAAGAGCGCATCAGTTCGAAACGTGCCGAGAAGTATCCGCACCTCCTGGTGAGCAATCATCCCCGCTGGCGCGTGCATGCTCAGCACGATGACATCCCCTGGACCCGTGAGATCGCAACCTGTAAGGTCAAGGGGCCTGACGGTTACCTCTATGAACCCATCTGGGTGCACCCCACTGATGCTGAGAAGTATGGCCTGAAGGACGGTGACATCGCTGAGTTGTTCAACGAGCGGGGCGGCGTCTTAGGCGGCGTGCGCGTCACCGAGCGCATTATGCCCACCGTTCTCTATCAAGACCACGGTGCTCGCACTGACATCCTCAAGTATGGCAGGCAGGGTCTGGATCGCGGTGGCGCCAATAACCTCATCTGTCCAACGGCAACCTCTTCGAAGAATGCCGCCGGTGAGGTGACCAACGGCTTTTTGGTGGGCATCCGTAAGATAGATATCGACCAGATAGCACGCCAGTATCCCGAAGCCTTTGCCCGTGATTACCATCCGCAGATAGGTCTTGTTGCCAGTGCGCGCATTATAGAAGGTGAGTGATGATGTCTAAGGTATTCCTGATCGATTTAAACAAATGCAACGGCTGCTATAACTGCCAGATAGTCTGCAAGGATGAGCACTGTGGCACCAGTTGGTTGCCCTATACGGCAGAGCAGCCTGAGACGGGTCAGTTTTGGATGCGTCTTGTTGAGAAGACTCGCGGGCAGGTGCCTTGGGTCAGGGTATCCTACACCCCTACCCTTTGCGCGCATTGCGCAGAAGCGGCCTGTATCGCGGCTGGCAGAGGCGCAGTCTACCGGCGGGATGATGGGCTCATCATCATCGATCCCGAGACGGCAAAGGGCAATAAGGCACTGGTTGACAGCTGCCCCCTAGGCGCAATCTTTTACAACGATGAGTTGGACGTCGCACAAAAATGCACGGGCTGTGCACACCTTTTGGATAACGGCTGGGATGTCCCCCGCTGCGTCGATGCCTGCGCTCATGATGCCATCCTCTATAAGGAGGAGGCTGAATTCGGCGAACTGCTCAGCAAGGCGGAGTTCCTCAAACCGGTTGCCGACTTAGGGCCTAAAACCTACTATCTCAACCTTCCCAAACGCTTTGCAGCAGGTACCGCCGTCGATTTTGCCGCTGATGAAGTCCTGATTGGCGCTACGGTTGCGCTGAAGAACGCCGATGGTGTGGTGGCGACTCAGATAACCGATGATCTGGGCGATTTCAAGTTCGATCAGGTCGCCTCCGATACGTATACGGTTGTCATCAGCGCCGAGGGTTATATCCCCACAAAAGCTGTAGCTGATCTGACCGAGAGAGACCTGAGCTTGGGTGATTTAGGCCTCATAAGAGCGTAAGGGGACAGCGATTATTTGCCTGGATACGCTCAGACCGCACTCAGTTACTCGCATACACTTCGCTCGGGTTTCACGCATTGGCAGGCAATCACTGTCATTTTAGGGGGCAGCTACCTGTTCAGGAATTCGTGGCATTCTTCGGCGGCTTTGCGACCCTCTACCAATGCCCAGACCACCAGGCTCTGGCCGCGGTGCATATCGCCGGCGACGAAAACCGAGTTAAGTGAGGTGCAAAAACTGCCCTCTGCTGTCAGGACGTTGCCACGCGCATCGGTATCGAGCTTGAGTGCAGTGATCAGATCCTTCTCG
>JAITTM010000051.1 GCA_031286975.1 Coriobacteriales bacterium | reverse complement strand
CTGCGGCACGGTGAGCAGTGCGGTCTTGGTCGTGTTCTCGCTTACGACCTCGACAGCCTCCTGATAGAGCGCGGTATGGGAGAGCAGGGCGCCGGTGTCGTCCAGGCGCGCCAGAAAGTCATCGATCTGCTCCTGCGGAGCATCCTGTTTGAAGTCGATCTGCACATCATAGCGATGGATCTCGCCAAATTGCTTGGGACCGACGGTCGAGAGCGAATCGCGCAGCCCAAAACCCGTGAACATGAGCGCCGTACAACCTGCCACTCCCAATATCGTCATGAACAGGCGCTTCTTGTAGCGAAAGAGGTTGCGGATGGTTATCTTGTGCAAGAACGAGAGATGACGCCACAAGAAGCTGAAGCGCTCAAGCAAGGTGCGCTTGCCCTTTGTGGGCGTGAAGGGTCGCATGGATTCAGCGGGAACTTCCCGCATGGTTTGCAGGCTGACCAAAAAGGCGGGCACCGCAGCGCAGAGAACCGCTATGCCCCCCGAGATAAGGGCATAAGGCCAACTGAAGAGCAGGGGAGCCGGTGGGATGGTGAACATCATCTGAAACGCGCTGAATATGACGGGGGGAAAGAGATTGAAACCGACCAGCACGCCGATAACAGAGCCGATGAGTGACGCGCTGATCGAATAGAACAGGTAGCGTGCCGCGATGGAGATCGTGCGATACCCCAAAGCCTTATAGGTTCCGATGATGGTGCGATCCGAGTCAACCAGACGGGTCATGGAGGTCATGGATACCAGAGCCGCGATAAGAAAGAATAACAGGGGGATGACCAACGCGATGGCATCAAGCTGCTTGCTTTCGTCCTTGTAGCTTGCAAAACCGGCGTTCATACTCAGATCGAGCACGTGCCAGGTGGGCGACTCAAGCTTGTCGAGTTTTTCCTGGCCATCGGCTATCTCCTGCTCGGCATCTGCCAGCTCGATAAGGGCTTCGGCCTGCTCGTCGTTGAACTCCGCCAGACCGGAGGTGTAGCTATCCTCGCCATCCTGGAGCTCCTGCTGGCCGCTGCGGTATTTCTCCTCGCCATCGAGCAGCTCCCGCTTTGCTGTAGCGAGCTCACTGCGGGTAGAGGCGCGCGCCGCGGCAAGCTGGGCACTGCCGCTGTCGAGCTCTGCCCGGGCCTCGTCGAGCTGCGCTTTGGTGCTGTCGAGCAGGGCCTTTGAGCTGGCAAGTTCTGCCTGTGCCGCAGTTAGTTGTGCCTGCAGGGGCCCGCGCTTGGCCAACAGCTCCGCCTTCTGCTGTTCAAGGGCGGCAAGGGTGGGCGCGTAGGCCGGGTTGGCGGGGTCAAGCGCGGCGATCGCCCCGTCTACCTGCGCGATGCCCTCATCCAGCTGTGCGATGCCAGCACGCAGTGGCTCAAGCTGTGCGAGCCCGCTCTCATAGCGGGTCTGCCCGCCTTGCCACTGTTCAAGACCCTCTTCATACTGTGCCAGACCCTCATCCAGTCTGCGTTGCTCACGGGCAAAACGCTGCGATGCAGTGGCGGCACCCGCATTGTAAGCGCTCCAACCATCATCGAGTTCTGCGCGCGCGTCTGCCAGTTCGCTCCAGCCATCATCGAGCTCCTTGCGGGCATCCTCTAGCTCCTTTTGCGCATCGATGAGCTCCTGGTAGCCGTCTGCTACCTCTGCGCGGGCATCTTCAAGCTCGGCGGTGCCCTCGGCCAGCAGGGTGTTATAGCGCTCGGGCCCCCTGATAGCTCCTGTTGCCTTGAGGGCATCCACAACGGGTGCAAGGTCGTCGAGGTAGCGCTCGTCGAGGCGGAATGCCTCGCTCTTCTCCGCAATCACATAGGCCTCGGTAGCGACCTCAAGGGTGAAATCACGGGCGAGAAGGGCGAAGAAGTAGTCGGTGTGTCCGTCGCCCACGTTGCTTGAACCGTGATCCTCGCTCACGTAGAGGGGCGAGACCGCGGCACCCACTATGGTGAATTCTGTGGTGGTCAGCGTGTCGGTAAGGGGCGCGTCTGTGCCGGATTGGAACACGATGGTATCGCCCACCTGTTTGCCGCAGGCCTCCAGATAGGCTGGCTCTGCCAGGCATTCGCCCGAAGCTCGGGGCAGCCGTCCCTCCTTGAGCAAAGGGGCGTTGATGGCGTCTGTCTCCTCATCCAGCGAGATCAGATGGATGCTGAGCTTGCCGTCGCCCGTGTCGAGCATCACGTCGGTCGAATAGGCGGCAAAGACATCCGTCACGCCCGGCGTCGCGCGCAGGGCTGCGATGTCATCCTCGTCAAAGCCCAGGGTCGAGAGCACCTCGATGTCCATGAAGTTCCGCTCGGCAAAATAGCGATTGGCGGACTCCTGCATATAGGGGCCGCTCAGGCGCAGACCGGCAAAGAAGGCCACGCCCAGTGCCGTGATGATAAGGATGGAGAGAAAACGCGGCAGGGTCTGCCGTATCTGGCGAAGCGCGCTCCTGATAAAGGGACTGGGGCCACGAGCGCTCATGGCATCACCACTCGATGACGTCTATAGAAACAGGGTTTGCGTTACACTCGATTGACTCCGCCTTGCCGTTGCGCACATGGATCACGCGGTCGGCCATGGGTGTCAGGGCCTGATTGTGTGTGATGATGACCACCGTCATGCCCAGTCTGCGGCTGGCATCTTGCAGAAGCGAGAGGATGACCTTGCCCGTTGCGTAGTCAAGCGCGCCTGTGGGCTCGTCACAGAGCAGGAGCTTGGGATTCTTGGCCAGGGCGCGCGCAATGGCAACGCGCTGCTGCTCGCCACCACTGAGCTGCGCTGGGAAGTTGTCCAAACGTTGCGCGAGCCCCACGCCCTCCAAGACCTCCGTGGCATCGAGCGGATCGCTGCATATCTGTGCGGCAAGTTCGACATTCTCACGTGAGGTCAGATTGGGGATAAGATTGTAGAACTGGAACACGAAACCGATGTCGTTGCGGCGATATGCGGTGAGTTGCCGCTTATTGAAGCCAGCGACGTCAACGTCATCGACCAGTACCTCCCCGCTGTCGCAGGTGTCCATGCCGCCCAGGATGTTGAGCACGGTGGATTTGCCGGCACCGCTGGGCCCCACGACGATGGCAAGCTCGCCCTTCTCAATAGAGAACGAGATGCCGTCAGCAGCCCTGACCAGCACTTCTCCGGTGTGATATTCCTTAACGACGTCCTTAAGTGTTATGTACGTCAAACCAGGCAACCTTTCGAGGTTTGAGGTTATAGCAGATCATCTTTGCGCGCATCGGATAAGAATGCGACAAAAAGATAGTATCATGATACTGTCAGCCCGATAAGCTGAATGGCAAAATTGCCCGCTGGAAACAACAGATTTTGATGGAATGTTTAAAAAAATCCGTTTTCCTGTAACCTTTTGGGTCTGTGCAGGGAGTTATCAATAAGGGAGTCCATCGTGTGGATAAAGGGGAGTCGCCCATGAACGTAGCAGCATCTGTTGCGGAGAAGAGCATGCAAACCGTGGTCGAGAGCTACAAGAACATGGGATTCAGCATTGCTTTGACGCATACGCACAACGTCGAGGATGCCAACGATGTATTTCAGGAGGTGTTTTTGACCTACTGGCGCAGGCAGCCCGCCATAAACAGCGAGGAGCATCGCAAGGCCTGGCTTATCACCACAGCCCTCAACTGCTCGCTCAAGGTGACCTCCAGCAGTTGGAGCCGAAAGGTCGTCCCCCTGCTCGATGCACAGCACCCGGCTCAGCAGGAGTGCAGCTTTCACTTCAGGACGGACGAGGAACAGGCGCTCTTTGATGCCCTGAGTGGGCTCCCCGCAAAATACCGGACGGTGCTGCACCTGTTTTATTTCGAGGACATGCCCGTGGCGCAGATAGCCGCCACGCTTCAGATCGAGGCGGGCACGGTAAAAGTCCAGCTCTCGCGCGGCAGAGCCTTGCTCCGCGAGCAACTCGGCACACAGGCAGAAAGGATACCCTTCGATGACTGACAACATCTTCAAGGATATGCGGGAGCAGATGACTCCCGGCACAAGCACGGTCGATGAGCTTTGGCGCAGGATCGAGGCTGAACCCGAGCAGCTTGAGCAGCTTGAGCAGCTTGAGCGACTTGATCAGCCCAAGCAACCCGCCGCTGACGCGGGTGTCGATGCTCCGGCTGCCCCGACCGTCGCACCCGCCTCGACCCCCGTCCCTGCCGTCGCATCCGCCTCGGCCCCCGTCCCTGCCGTCGCACCCGCCCCTGCCACCAGGAAGCGGGGCTCACGCTTTGCGCGCTACATCCCTGCCGCCGCCGTGATGCTTGTTGTGGCGGTTGGCGTAACCGCCTTTGCACTGAGTGACGGCCTAGGCAATCTCGCAGACAAGCCCGGGCTCACTCCTGCACCCACCGTCACAACACCCACCAACGACTCCGCAGCAAACCAGCAGCTTGTCATGGCCAGCGGCATCGAGGTGCCCGCAAGCTACCAAGAGCTCTACCAGTCGATACTCGCCCACAGTCCAGAGCTGCAATACAAACAGCAGCTTCAAGCCCTTGCCGAGATCGTCCCCGGCAGCGCAAGCGAGGCACCCACTGAGGACATATCCGCTCCCTTGTCTGCTCCGGACAACACCGGGATGTCCAGCTCCGACGCAGGTAGTGGAGCCCAGGGAGAGGCACTCGGCGCGACCCCAGATTCGATACCCCCACTGTCGGCCGCTACAACCGAGGACAGTTCAGCTGCAACCGCAACCGCAACCGCTGATGCAGCCAGCGGCGGGAACTTCTCCCAGACAAATGTACAGGTTGCCAACATTGATGAAGCGGACATCATCAAGACCGACGGCAACCACCTCTATGCGCTCTTTGGCAACGACCTGGTGATCTTCGCGGCGGCGGGTGCGGATACCGCCGAGATTGCCCGCATCGCCCTGGACAAAACAGCGGAGCAGGTCTCCCCTGGCAATTCTGTCGAGCTGTATCTTAACGAGACGACGCTTGCGGTGCTCTATAACAGCTCCACCAATGTTGCCCTCTACAAGGACGACAGCTCAGGCAGCTCTACCTCCTCCTGGCCATATGATTTCTGGGTGCAGAACACCGAGGTTCTGCTCTATGATGTCTCAGATCCCAGCAACCCCCGTTACCTTGATAGTTTTGGCCAGAGCGGCTATTACCAATCATCCCGTCTCTATAACGGCGTGCTCTATCTTATCTCCAACCACTATGTGTACGGCAACGAGGTCGATGAGGAGCGGCCGGGCACCTATGTTCCGCTGCTGTCACAAGGCGGGCAGTCAAAGATCATGCCAGTGGAGGATATCTGCATCATGCCCAACTACGATTTCACCCGCTATGTCGTGGTAAGCTCGATTGACCTCGCTGCCAGGGAGCGCATCGACCAACAAACCGTCTTGGGCGGCGGCGACACCGTCTACATGAGCTACGGGAACCTCTATATCGCCAGCACCGAATGGCAGACAGACGAGAGCGAGCCCTACCAAGAAAGCGTCTATACCGTAATAGATTATACGGAGAAGAGCGTGACGCACCTCATACGCATCGGCATTGACGCGGGCACCTTGGCTCCCGCTGCGCAGACCCGGGTTGATGGCAGGCTGCTCAATCAGTTCGCTTTGGATGAGAGCAACGGCTATCTGCGCCTGGCGTTCACGAAAGACGGTCGCTCCTATCGCATATTGCGCGACGCAGAGTACGGCATTGAGAACTGGCAGGACCATTCGTCTGAGGCGCAGACCAACGGCGTGCTCATATTCGACCCCAACCTGGAGCTGGCGGGCAGCCTGACGGGCTTGGCGGAGGGCGAGACCATCCAAAGTGTGCGCTTCATGGGCGACATCGGCTACGTGGTGACCTATGAGCAGATCGATCCGCTCTTCGCCATCGACCTCGCCGACCCGTACAACCCCAGCGTTTTGAGCGAGCTCAAGATACCGGGCTTCTCAACCTATCTGCATCCCTACGGCGAGGGCAGGCTCCTGGGTCTGGGTGTGGACGCCGATGGATCCACCAATAATGGCAACAAGCTCAGTATGTTCGACATCAACAACCCCACCGATGTCACCGAGCTTCATACCCTTGCGCTTGGCGAAGGCTACGTCGGAGCGCTTTATAACCATAAGGCCATCCTGGTTGAACCTTCAAAGAGCCTCATCGGCTTTGGCAAGGATTCCTACCGGACATCCAGTTATCAAATTGAGTATCTGCTGTTTGGCTATGACGATCAAGAGGGCTTCTTGCCGCTCGCCAGTCTGGCCTTGGGTGACGGCCCTGATGCTTGGTACGCGGGTGACATCCGCGGGCTCTACGTCGACGATTACCTCTACGTCTACTCGGGTCGCTACCTCGATGTCTTTGCGCTTGATGGCTACGAGAGGCTGGCATCGCTGCAGGTCAGCGATGCGGAAGGCGCACCCTACATCATCGACTAGCAAACCACATCAATCTTACACAGGGCAAGCTGCCCTCAGTGCCTTATAATAGAGCTTGCGCGTTAACAATAGATTGGGGAGAAGAGAGAAGAAGGTAGCGCAAGTGCAGGAGAAGTTAACCGCCTTCATCGAGAAGCGTATGCACGGCAGGTCCTTCAAGGACAATGACGAGGTCTACCTCTTCTTGGTCCTGATCGTGGCTGTTGGCTTTGCGGGTGTCGTGCATGCTGTGCTTTTCTTCTCCTTCATCGCCATAGATATTCTCCCCATGGTGGGGGTCAACGCCGTTAGCGTCACGATCTATCTGCTTGCCCTCTTTTTCACCTTCAGGCGTCATTACACCGCCGCAGGGCTTATGGTCTCGCTTGAGATCGTCTGCTTCGCAGTGCTTTCTCAGCTGCTCATAGGCTTCTATTCCTACCTTATCTTCTTCTACTTCCTCGTGTTGATCTTGCAACTCATCATTCCCTACGGCAGCCCGTGGCTCAGGATAGGGATCGTCGTGCTCATGGTTGTGCTGCTGTTCTTGCAGGTGGTGTTCGAGCCAGACTATGTCGAGCCCTACCCGCTTGGTGAGCACCACCTGGCTTTCTCTTATTTCAATATCGCACTCACCTTTGTTGCTACCGTGGTCGAGTTCTTTATCGGAACTTATGTCAGGAGCAGCATCGCTCGCGGTGTCGAAGCGCGCACACTCGAATTGGAGACACAGGCG
>JAITTM010000049.1 GCA_031286975.1 Coriobacteriales bacterium | reverse complement strand
CGGGTGCGGGGCGGGGCGGGGCGGGGCGGGCGGGCGCACAGTGGAACGAGTGCCGCGGTTAGCATCGATGCTAGCGCCGCGGACGACAACCTCCAAAAGGAATGATAACAGCCCCGTCTAACCTCAATCTAACAATCGGGGATCTTTTTTGCCACGAAAGCAAACGAGGCCAATACGCAAAAGACTTAACCGCGAGGGGGTCGCCCATTCACCAGAACGTGGATATGTCGCCTTGTGGTTCACTGTGTGCAAGGCTGCATCAAACAGAAAATCAGCGAGAACCAGCAGGGGTTTTTGGAGGGTTTTGGGGTCACCCAAAGGCCAGTCGGGCTTGTTTTGGCCGACATAGTGTATAAAAAATAGTGTAGAATACCTTTGGCAATTTGAGCTGGTGAACTGAGTTAAGGAGTATCTGCAATGACGAAGCTGACGAGAATTACCGTTGCGTTAACTTTGGCTTTGGCGCTGTTGCCTCTTTGTGGGATGGGGATGGCCTCTGCGGATGAGCTTGAGGTTGCCGAGCAAACCGGCTCTGTTCCCGCCGAGCAAGCCAGTCCTTCTCCTGATGAAGAAACCGGCTTGGCTCCACTTGCAACTCCTGTCGGCGGCACTTTTACAGACGGAGATTTTGACTATCAGGTGACTTCTGCAACAACGGTCACTTTAATCAAGAGAGCTTCTCCAAGCGGGGGCGCTTCTGCCTACACTGTTACCAGCTATACGGGACCATCGACCGTATCTGACGGTACCGACACTTACACGGTAACGGCTATTGGTGATGAGGCTTTTGTTTTTGTTGCCACTCTGACCAGTGTGAGCTTGCCCAACACTGTTACAAGTATCGGTGCTCGAGTTTTTCGGGGCTGCAGCGCTTTGACTAGCGTGAGTTTGCCTGACACTGTTACAAGTATCAGTGCTGAAGCTTTTTCGAACTGCGCTGCTTTGGTCGGCATGAATTTGCCTGACACTGTTAAAAGCATAGAGCATCGCGCGTTTTATGGCTGCGATGCTTTGTTGACCATGGTTCTGCCAGACGGTATCACAAGCATTGGAGAGGGAGCATTTCGCAGCTGCCGGGCACTCACAACCATCAATATCCCAGAGGGAATCACTGTTCTGTCGCAGAGTGTCTTTGCTAGATGCCCAGCGCTTACCAATGTTTCACTGCCCAGCACACTGACATCTATTGGCGAAAATGCTTTTGGAGAATGTCTTGCCCTCACTGATTTGGCAATCCCCTCTGGGGTTCAAGATATTGGCAGGGTAGCTTTTGTAGGGTCTGCTCTGACAAACGTTACCATTCCAGCCAGTGTTACAACCATAGGTGAATACGCATTTGCACAGTGTCCTGACCTAACCAATGTAACGTTTCAATCGTCTAAACCGCCAGCAAACATAGGCCCGGAAGTATTTGGCATCGATGCCCTCCCAAACCCAACGCATAATAACCCTGGTTTTATAGTTAATCTTCCGAGCGGTAGTTTGGCTGCTTATTCAGCCACAGCAGAGCCAACGTGGAATGCCTATTTTCCCTATTTTGTAGAAGGCAGCAGTAGTGTGCCAAACACTGACGGTACACCACCAGATGCTGGCAGCACGCTACCAAAGACTGGCGATACACTTGATCTGGCTCTACCACTGCCACTGATTCTGACACTAAGCAGCCTGAGTCTATTGGGTGTGTTGGCTGCGATAGTCACGCAAAAGCGTCGCGCTTCTCGTTAAGTGCCCTGTTGATCACCAGGGGTCGACGAGGCGGCGGCGCTGCGAGGCAGGCTGGGACGGCGGCGCTGCGAGGCAGGCTGGGACGGCGTGGGTGCGGACAGGCGCTAAAGCGGGCTTGCGGCGTGCTCAAAGCAGCCTCATCGTCCGGAGACGGTCAGCTTGCCACCTTGGATGCGCATGACAAGGTTGGCAGTGCCTGCCCCATCTAACTCCAATCTAACAATTGAGGTTGTTTTGGCGTGTTGCTGTTGGGGAGAAACCCGTGCCGCGTCTTTGCTGCTACAATGGTGCCCATACATCAAGGTGCCTCTCAAAAGAAGTCAGGAGAAAACAATGCCAGAGATTATTTTGGGCACTATGGCGGCGGTGACGCTGCTGGTGGTGGTGCTGATAGCACTCTGGGTCGTCGCGTTGCTGCGCAACGACAAGAAAGCCCGCGAAGGGATGCAGGCGCTACAACAGACACTTGCGACCACACAACAGGCCCTTGCTGAGCAGCAGCTCAAGCTCGCGGGGATGGAGGCTGGCTTTATGCGAGTGGACGGTCTTATCCGCGATGAATTTGGCCGCAGTCGCGAGGAGCTGCAAAAGACGCTGCGCGAAAATCGCGAGGAGCAGGCCAACTCGCTTAGGGAGGTGCGCGAGACACTGACCAAGGAGCAGGCCACCACGCGTGAGGCTACCGATAAACAGCTCACCGCGATTCGTGAGACCTTGACCAGGGAGCAGGCCTCTTCTCGCGAGACCATCGACAAACAGCTTGCCGCAAACCGCGAAACGCTTGAGCGGCAACTCAAATCGCTGCAAGATGACAACGCCACCAGGCTCGAGCAGATGCGCAAGACCGTGGACGAGAAACTGCAGGAGTCAGTGGAAAAACGCTTTAACGAGAGCTTCAAATTGATAAGCGAACGGCTCGACCAGGTGCACAAGGGTCTGGGAGAGATGCAGACGCTGGCCAGCGGCGTGGGCGATCTGAAGAAGGTGCTCACCAACGTCAAGACGCGCGGCAACCTGGGCGAGATCCAGCTGGGCGCGATTTTGGAGCAGGTGCTCTCGCCCGAGCAATACGAGCACAACGCGCAGGTCAAGCCGCGGAGCCAGGAGCGCGTGGAGTTTGCCGTGGTGATGCCCGGCAAAACCGACGAGGACACAGTGTTGCTGCCAATCGACTCCAAGTTTCCCGTTGAGGACTACGAGCGCCTGCTTGAGGCCTACGACGGCAAGGGCGAAGAGGGTGTTGAGACGGTTGCCAAACGACTGGAGCTGCGCATCAAGTCGTTTGCACGCGACATCCGTGATAAGTACATCAACCCGCCAAAGACCACGGATTTTGCCATCATGTTTGTGCCGACCGAAGGGCTTTATGCCGAAGTGCTGCGCCGACCAACGCTGTTCGAGACGCTGCAACGTGAATACCGCGTTACGGTTGTTGGCCCCACCAACTTGGTGGCGTTTCTCAGTTCACTGCAAATGGGCTTCAAGACCCTGGCAATCGAAAAGCGCTCAAGCGAGGTCTGGAAGATTCTTGGCGCGGTCAAAGGTGAGTTTACCAAATTCGAGGGCATGCTGGAGGGCGTGCAAAAAAAGCTCGACGCTGCCAGCAAAGACATCGATCGCATCAAGTCCAAGTCCAACAACATCAATCGCAAGATGGGCAAGGTGCAGGAGCTGCCCACCAATGAATCGATAGCACTTTTGGGCGAGCCCGACTTCGAGATTGAAGCTGTGGAGAAGGTCGGGCTTGAAATCGAGGTCGAAACCGCCCCAAAAAGCGAAGCTGAAGGCAAAGCGCCCGTCGAGCTCACGGAGAAGGACGGGGTTTAGCCGCGCAGCATCAGACCTTCTCCTTATAGGCACTCATGAAGGTTGTGTACTCGGGCAAAAAAACCAGGTCGATATCCTTGGTGGCGCCGTTGCGGTGTTTGGCCACCATGAGTTGGGCCATGCCGTTGTCGGGGCGGTCGCCGTCTGCGGCCTCGTCGGCGTTAAACGAGCGGTCGATGAACATGACCACGTCGGCATCTTGCTCAATGGAGCCCGACTCGCGCAGGTCGCTGAGTTGCGGACGCTTTTTGCCGCCGCGCATCTCAACGGCACGCGACAGCTGGCTGAGCGCCAACACGGGCACCTTAAGCTCCTTGGCCAAGATCTTGAGGCCGCGGGTGATGTCCCCCACCTCAAGGTAGCGCTGGCGATCCTGCGAGCCATGCGACTGCATCAGCTGCAGGTAGTCGATCACGATCAGGCCCTTCTCGGCATTGCGCAGTTGCCGCCTGGCTTTTGCGCGCAGCTCCGTTATAGAGAGACCCGGAGTGTCGTCGATGGCAAAGGCGCAATCGTTCAGATCGCCACAGGCAGCGATGATCTGCTTCCAGTCGCCGTCGCCGAGCGAACCCGTGCGCATGCGCCACGAATCAACACGCGCCTCGCTGCACAACAGGCGTTGCGTGAGTTGGTCTGAGGGCATCTCCAACGAGAAAAAAGCAACCGAGGTGCCCGCTTTTGCCGCATTGATGGCGATATTGAGCGCAAACGAGGTCTTGCCCACGCCGGGACGCGCCGCTAAGATGAGTAGGTCGCCGCCGCGCATGCCCGCCAAAAGGCCGTCGAGCTCCCTGAAGCCGGTGGGCACCCCCAAGAGATGCGATTTATTCTCTGCCATATCGCCCAGCAAGGTAACCGAATCGCCCAGCAGGGTCTTGAGATCCTTGAAGGTCGAGTCGATCCGCTTGTTGGTAACCTCAAACAGCAGTTTCTCGGACTCCTCGATCACGTTATCGATGTCGTCGGTGGCGCTACGCCCCAAGGCGGTGATATGCGTCGATGCAGAGATAAGGTCGCGCAGCAGCGCGTTGCGCTTGACGATGTCGACATGATGCGCCCAGTTAGCCAGCGCAAAGGCATTGTTTGCCAGCTCAAGGATGTAGAGCCGGTCTCCCACTGCCTCAAGTTCGCCTTTTGCCTCAAGACGATCAGCAAGTGAGAGCTGATCGACGGGGATGGCGCGGGTATAAAGATCCTCGATGGCGGCGTATATCTTCTGGTGGGCAGGCCGGTAGAAGTCGCCGGCCTTGATCTTGGCCAGCGCCTCCTCAACCACGTCTCTATCAAGTATCATCGCGGCAAGCACCGCGCGCTCCGCATCGATATTCTGCGGGGGTGTGTTGTCGATAAAATCCGCCATGCCCGTCCTTTTTTCGTCTGTTGCGTGAGTTGTTGATGATACACCAAAACGCGCCAGGGAAACACAGACCGCGTTGCCTCATAAAAAAAGTACTCCAAGCACATTCGTTGCCTCAAAATAGAAATGTACTCGAAAATTGACCCATCCGCCACAGGGAGGAAGGGTTAAGATGCCGCTAACCATGTCAG
>JAITTM010000025.1 GCA_031286975.1 Coriobacteriales bacterium | reverse complement strand
GGTGTCGAGGAGCAGACCGCCTCATAGAGCAGAGGCGAGCAAAGAGGCTTGGAGGGCGATTTTGTGTGGCGATGACCGGCTGGCTTGCGATTACCGGCACAGAAAGCCCGGTCTTCTCGCCGTCTTTGCCTTTGGAACTCGCTAAAATCTCAAACAACGCTATAATAATGCGTGTGTTCCTGCCAATTTGAAGGTGGGGCGCAAACCAAAAAAAACACGAGGAACGACCGGCGCGCACCAGAATTCCTCTTTGTTGGGAGTTAACATGACAAAGCTAGTTGATTATGTCGAAGAGCTCACGCAGGAAATAGGGCCTCGGCCAGCGGGAACCGAGGCTGAGCACCGCGCTTCGATCCTGATTGCCAACCATCTTGCCGACTACGGCCTCGACGTGAGTAGCGAGGAATTCACCTGCGCGCGCAACGTCTCGTGGGTACGCATTCTCTATTACGCCCTGGGCGTTGCCAGCGCTGGCATCATCTTCACCCATGTCGTGCCGATACTGGCGGCCTTTGTCATTGCTTGGATGGCGGTTATCCTGCTGGGGCTCGAGGTCTTTGGCAAGAATCCGCTGTATAGGCTGTTCAGCAAGAACCTCAGCCAGAACGTCGTGGCAAAATATGTGCCAGCAGGCACAACCAGCAGGCACAAGGTTGTGGTTGTGGCGCACTATGACACCGCGCGCGCTATGATCCAGGCAGCACCCGCCCTCAACGCGCACTATGCGCTCCTGCATCGCATTGTTTGGGGCGCTTTGGCGGGGCTTTTAGTGCTCACGCTGGTGCAGGTATTCCCTGTGCCCGACATCCTGCGGCAGATATTCGAGATCCTCACCTTGCTGCCGGGCAT
This sequence comes from Coriobacteriales bacterium, assembly GCA_031286975.1. Classification (GTDB taxonomy): domain Bacteria; phylum Actinomycetota; class Coriobacteriia; order Coriobacteriales; family UBA8131; genus JAITTM01. Next base: position 4,935 of record JAITTM010000025.1, on the reverse strand, counting down.
CATTGTGCTGCTCGCGCTGCTGTTCGAGCTCATCAACCTCATCATGCCCTACAACCAGGGCGCCAACTGCAACGGCTCCAGCGTGGCGGTGCTTTTTGGCATTGCCGAACGCCTGACCTCCGGCGCGGAGGCAACCGGTATTTCGTTGCAGCAGACCACCCCTCGCCGCAAAGTACGCAGCTCCCGCACGGAGAGCGACAACAAAAAGCCACGTGGCAAGGCAGCGCGGGCGGAGAAGGGCGTAGGCGACATGGTGACCCAGCAGCCTTCTCAGCGCTATAACGTGCGCAAACGGGGAGAAGATCCTGCTGAGAATCCGGATGCGGGCGCTCCTGAGACGGCAGTGGATGCGTGGTCTGCAAGCGCAGCGGCACAGGCAGGTGCAGCAGCGTTGGTGGCAGCGGGAGCTGGGGTCTCTGCTACGGATGCCACACAGGATCTGGGCAAGCTCACCGCCCAGCTGGACGCAGCGGCGCAGACGGCAAGCCCGAGCGGCGGCTCTGCGAGTAAGGGGCAGCCTGGATCCCCGATCAAGTCGGTGGGCGATAACCTGGCACAACCCAGCAGCTCGGGCAACCCCTTTGTCACGGTGCGCCCGCCGCTCTCCGAGACGGAGGAGCAACAGCGGGCCGCGAAAGATGAGCGCGCCCGGCAGCTCAAGCTGCCTGAAAAGCGCAACGCGGATGGCACACCGGCCTGGTTTACCAAGGCCAAGCAAGCCGCCGAGAGAAATGCTGAGCGCAAGGAGCATTCAACGGACGAGAGAACTGTTGTGCGCTCGCGCTTTGCCGATGTGCCTTTGACGGGTACCCCGCGAGCAGCGTCGCCTGCGGAGGCTTTGGCAGGGGAGAACCCCGCCGCGGGGAGCGTGGATGCGGCAGCGCAGAGTGCCGCGACCGCCGCGACCGCCGCCGCCGCGAAGCAGGCTGCGGCACCACGAGCCACAACGGGCACCGCCGCGCAGGCTGCCGCGCCTGCCGCTGCCGCGCAGGGGGGCACAACCAACGCCGCCCCGGCGCGCGCGACCGCAACCGCCGCCGCAGGCGCAACCGCCACCGCGAAAGCTGCGGCTGCGGCCGATCTGTCAGGGCTGGATCGCAGCGCCTTTAAGGTGGTTCCGGGCTCCGACCCAGCACAGACCGCGCTTATCCTTCCTGTGCACGACGAAGATGAAGACGATATCAGTGACGAGCATCAGATCGCTGACGACACGCCCTTCTCCCCGGCGCATGCCGCTTCGAGTTCTGCTTCAAGCCCTCTCAATCGGCTCCGCGATCTGCCCAGCGTCCAAGCGGGCCAGTCCGAGCGGATAACGCAGCAGCAGCTCGGGTTGGACACCACGGCCGCTGTTGATGACCCGTTCAAGCCTTTGGACAGCTCCGTCATCAATCTCAGTGGCGCTTTTGCCCCCCTGAGCGCTACCGGCGTCATGAAACCCATCGGCGAGGAGCTGCTTGCCTACCACGAGGACGACGACGTTTTTATCACGGACACCGATGACTCGCTGGCCGTCGAGCACTATTCGAGCGCGCATGCTGCGCACGGCGCACACGTTGCCATTCCCAACTCGCGGCTGCGCTCGTTTTTTGGCTCGGTTGGCGACCGGCTCTCGGGCAAGAAGAAGGAGAAGTTCGAGAGCACGCCCTCGTCATGGCTGGGCGTTGACGAGCACTACAACCCTCGCAAGGAGGGCTCCGCCATCGGCTCGTGGGACAACTTCAGCGAGGATGAGGACGACGGCTGGCAGGGTGGCGCTTTTGGTGGTTCATCGCGCCTGCAAAACGTCGATGCCCTTATCCGCCTAAGCGAAGAGCTGCTCGACAAAGAGGTCTGGCTGGTTGCCCTGGGTGCCCGCGAGTCGAAGAATGCCGGCATCAAGGCGTTTATCAAGACGCATGCAAGCGAGCTGAAGGGGGCTCTTCTGATCAACCTCGAAGGTGTGGGCAGGGGCGACTTGAGCTACACCACGGCAGAGGGCTCCGGACTCAAGCCGATCCAGACCGACCGCCGCCTGCAGAACCTGGTGAGCGCCTCCGGCGATGCGGTTGGCTGGAGCGTAGATCCCGTTGTGCTTGACGCATATGCCTCGGACGCAAGCTATGCCCTCGCTGAGGGCACGCGCGCAATCTCGCTGGTGGGCATGCGCTATGGCGAGAAACTGCCGCAGGGCTGGCGCTGGTCCGATGATACGACCGTTGTGCTGGAGGAAAACAACCTGCAGGCGGCGACAAGCATCGTCATCGAGACCATCAAGAGCTCGTAGGGCTGGGCCGGAGGTGCGTCTGGGCGCGCAGAGCTGCATTTCGCGCTACATTCAGGGCACACGCGGGGTATGCATGCGGCGCGCTTAGGGCGCACAAACTACCTCTTATAAGGCGTTTTTTAAGTTTGCGGGAGGATTTTCTCTAGTTTATCGCCCATTTTGCTGCTTTTGTTGTATCCTTAGCAGCATGCTTTTAGTAACTAGACAACAAAGGTTGTCTCAAGTATTGGCAAGAGATTATGGAGGTGCTTCATGGCACAAGCGTACTGTGTAAAGTGCAAGGAAAAGAAGGAAATCCAAAATGAGAAGGAAGAAGTGACGGCTAACGGTCGCCCGATCCTCAAGGGAACCTGCCCCGTCTGCGGCGGCAAGCTCAATCTCTTTATTAAGAAATAAGCTCGTCATAAAGAACATGCACAGCGCGCCACCTTCGGGTGGCGCGTCGTTTTGGCGTACAATTATGTCTGCGAGCCAGTCGAGTAGGGTGGTGAAAGCAGGAATGGTACAAACTGGAAGTATCCTGCGAAAGGAGCAGCGTGAACATCATCGTTGTGGGATGCGGGAGAGTGGGATCGCAATTGGCCACGCTCTTCTCCGAAAGTCAGAATACCGTGACCGTGATTGACAGCAGCCCGCGGTCGTTTAACAGCTTGGGCAGCGGTTTTGAGGGGCGCACCATTGTGGGCGTGGGCTTTGACGAGGACGTGCTGGTTGCGGCGGGCGTTGAGGAGTGCGACGTATTGGCGGCGGTTACCAACCAGGACAACTCGAACCTCATGATCAGTGAGGTGGGGCGCAAGCTGTTTGGCGTGCCGCACGTGCTCACACGGCTCTATAACCCCGATCGCGAGAGCGCCTACATGCAGCTGGGACTCGATTATGTGTGCGGCACCACCTTGGTGGCTGAGGAGATGTACTCCAAGATCGTGGCGGCGCACAGTGGCCACATCGACACCTTTGGCGACTATGAGGTGCTGCGGTTTGCGCTCAATCTTGAGTCTTTGGAGAAGAACACCGTGGTTGTGGGCGAACTGGAGCGCGAGCACGAGATACGCATCATCGCCTTTGAGCGCAAAGATCACAGTGCCAGCTCGATCCCTGCTAAGGACAGCGTGCTTTATCACGGCGACATCGTGCTGGCTTGCGTGCGCAAGAACCTGCTCGAGCATTTTTCAAGGTACATCTCTGCATAAGGAGCGCGTTTCATGTATATCGTTATCAACGGTGGGGGCAAGATTGGCGAATACCTCGCCACAAAGATGCTGGGCAGCGGGCATCAGGTGGCCGTTATCGAGCAGAGCAAGAAGAAGATCGAGCGCCTGGCGCTCACCTTGCCCCAGCAGGCGCTGATGATCTTGGGCGACGGCTGCGACTCGGTGTTTCAGGCGGACGCTGGTGCGGCGGAGGCTGACATCTTTGTTGCCACCACGGGCGCTGACGACGTCAACCTGGTTTCCTGCGAGATCGCACAGTTGGTCTTTGGCATAAAGCGCACCATTGCGCGCGTCAACAACCCCAAAAACGAGCGCATCTTCAGGCGCATGGGCATTGAGGCGGTGAGCTCCACCACGGTCATCTCGCGCCTCATCGAGATGGAGGCCCTTGAAGGTGCTGTGCACGCGGTTCTCTCTCTCACCAAAGGCGAGCTGGTGATAACCGAGGTCACGATACCCCACGCGGCGACAGGCGGAGACGCGCAGGCGGGCAGGCGGGTAGCCGACATCGCGCTGCCGGACGACAGCCTGTTGGTAGCAGTAGTTAAGGGGGAGAACCTCGCCATCGTCAAGGGTTCAACCGTTCTCAATCCCGGCGACGTGGTGATGGTAGCAAGCAAACAGGGTTTTGAGGATGTCGTACGCGACGCGCTCCTTGCGTTGTGGTAGAATTCTGCGAACACGAGCGGGTGTCGCCAAGCGGTAAGGCACAAGCTTCCCAAGCTTTCACTCGCGAGGTTAAGCTCCATTTTTTTGCTTTGAGAAATTGCTAATGCGCAGGTAAACGGCACAGTTTTTGTTTTTTGGAATTCTTGGTTTTTGCGTTTGGGTCGATTTTGGTCTAATTCTGGTCTAATTACCGTGGTATTTGCTGGTAGAAGATGATGGTAAACCAACAAATACGGTATAATTACAAGCCGTTTCAAGCGGGTGTAGCCAAGTGGTACGGCAATGGCTTCCCAAGCCATGATCGCGGGTTCGAGTCCCGTCACCCGCTCCAAATTATCACCCTCATACAATAAGAATGAAGAGCTGAATTTCCAGTTTTACGCTGTCTAAGTAATCCACCCGTGAGTTGCGCTACCTGAAATTAACGACCTTACGCTCATGGTGTTCTGAACTAAGGATGTCGCTAAACAGACTAGCTGCCTGCCTGTCGCGTTCCTCGTCGGCGTGAGCATAAAAATCAAGAGTGGTGGATGCTCTGGCGTGACCTAGGCGCTCCTGAACTGTCTTAACATCCACGCCATTTGCAATGAGCAGAGTCGCCTGTGTGTGTCTGAGTTCATGAAACTTTAATCCAACATAGTGTTTCTTAACTTTGACCTGCTTATTGGAGCGCGAATAAGGCAATGGGTAATCCCAACAACACTTAGACTCTATGACTCTTACAACGTAAACCCCTGCTCAGAGGGCTGAACGTCTCATCGTAGACCAACTCACTGCAAGTGAGGATTT
>JAITTM010000011.1 GCA_031286975.1 Coriobacteriales bacterium | reverse complement strand
TTCTCCATATACTCGCTCATATCAAAGGAGATAAGTGCCTCCTCGCTGTTGAAGAGAAACTCCGCCAGCGCCTTTGAGAGCTCGGTCTTGCCCACGCCGGAGGGGCCCAAGAAGATGAAGGAGCCGCCGGGGCGCTTAGGATCCTTAAGGCCGGCTCGCGAGCGGCGAATGGCCTTTGAGATGGCGGTAACTGCCTCTTCTTGTCCCACGATGCGCTCATGCAGCACCTGCTCCATACGCAGGAGCTTCTCGGTCTCTGCCTCCGTGAGGTCTGCCACGGGTACGCCGGTGGCCATCGAGATGATGTCGGCAATCTCTTTCTCGGTGACGCTCACCACGTTTTTGTTGGTATCCTCGCGCCACTTCTCCTCAAGCTCCTTGCGATCCTGGATAAGCTGCTTCTCCTGGTCGCGCAGCTTGGCGGCCTTCTCGAAATCCTGGGTGTTGATGGCCTCTTCCTTCTCGGCACGCACCTTGCGGATCTTCTCGTCAGCCTCATGCACCTCAGTGGGGATGGTCATGTTGCGGATGCGCATGCGGGCACCGGCCTCGTCGATCACATCGATAGCCTTGTCGGGCAAGAAACGATCCTGCACATAGCGGTCGCTGAGCGAGACAGCCGCCTTGAGGGCGTCATCGGTGAAGCGCACGCGGTGATGCGCCTCGTAGCGATCACGCAGCCCCTCAAGTATCTGGAAGGCCTGGGTGTCCGTGGGTTCGTTGATGGTGACGGGCTGAAAACGACGCTCAAGCGCCGTGTCCTTCTCGATATGCTTGCGGTACTCGTCTGAGGTGGTGGCGCCAATCACCTGTATCTCGCCGCGCGACAGGGGCGGCTTGAGGATGGCGGCGGCATCGATGGAGCCCTCGGCGCTGCCGGCACCGATGATGGTGTGCATTTCGTCGATGAAGAGGATGGTGCTGCCGTCCTCCTTGACATCGTTGACCACGCGTTTGAGGCGCTCCTCGAACTCGCCGCGATACTTGGAGCCGGCCACCAGGGCAGCCACATCAAGCGTGATGATCTGCTTGTGGCGCAGGATATCCGGCACCTGCTCAACGGCGATGAGTTGAGCCAAGCCTTCGGCGATGGCGGTCTTGCCCACGCCGGGGTCGCCCAAGAGCAGCGGGTTGTTCTTGGTGCGGCGGCTCAGTATCTGCATGACCCGCTCGATCTCAGCCGCGCGCCCCACCACGGGGTCGAGCTTGCCCTCAAGCGCCTGCTTGGTGAGGTTGGTGCCGTATTCTTCAAGCACGTTGCTGCCGTCTCCGCTGTAATCGTCGTCCATGAAGTCCTGCGAACCCGCAAAGGCAACGGATTGATGCAGAAGATCGATCACGGCACCCTTGACCATCGAGGCATCAACGCCCATCTGGCTGAGAGCCTGGATGGCGATGCCATTGCCCTCGCGCACGATGCCCAGCAGCAGATGCTCGGTCGAGATGTAGTTCTGCCCCAGCTGCATGGTCTCACGCAGGGCGAACTCCAGCACGCGTTTGACGCGCGGCGTGAAACTCAGGTGTCCCGTAGGTGCGTTGGGATCGACCTCGATGATAGTCTTGACCTGCGCCAACACCTGATCATAGGTAATGTTGAGATTGCCCAGCGCCTGGACGGCCAGGCCTTCTCTTTCGCGCAGAAGCCCGAGCAGCAGATGCTCGGTGCCCACATAGGGTTGTTTGAGGGCGCGCGCTTCTTCTTGCGCCAAGGCAAGGACGTTACGCGCCTTGTCGGTGAATCGTTCGAATGACATATGCCACTCCCCTTCCAGTATGCACGCCAGGCGCAGCGGGAACAAACGCCTGTCTACTCGTCCTGCAATCAGGGGTTCGCGCGTTTGGCGAACCCCGTCTCGCTAATATCGACACTCTGTGTCGATTTTTATACGCTCGACTCATCTCTCATATGGGGAAAGAGCAAGACATCGCGGATGGACGGAGCATCGGTGAGCAGCATCACCAGGCGGTCGATGCCGATTCCCACGCCGCCCGCCGGTGGCATGCCGTACTCAAGCGCCCTGATATAGTCCTCATCGTAGCCCATCGCCTCATCGTCACCTGCTGCCTTTGCGGCCATCTGGGCGGCAAAGCGCTCGCGCTGATCGACGGGGTCGTTGAGCTCCGAGAAACCATTCGCGAACTCGCGCCCACATATGAAGAGCTCAAACCGGTCGGTCACCTGAGGATCCGCCGCATTCTTCTTCGCCAAAGGCGAGGTCTCCAACGGATACTCCGTTACAAACGTCGGCTGGATAAGTGTGCTTTCAACCAGTTCTTCGTATAGCTCGGTAATCAGTTTACCCTTGCCCCATGAAGGTTGCAGGGCGATATGATGTCGCTTTGCCAACGCTTGCAACTCCTCCAGGCTGTTGTCAAAGCCGACGCGCTGCTTCACCGCCTCGCTCACCAGGTCGATCATGGTGCGCGTCTGCCACTCGCCACTCAGGTCGATGTCCGTGCCCTGATAGCGTATCTGCAAGCTACCTTGCGCGGCCAGACAGGCCTCCTGAATCAGCGCGCGGGTGAATCGAGCGATTCCCGAGACATCGGTGTACGCCTGATAGGCCTCAAGCATGGTGAACTCGGGGTTGTGCTGGGGATCCATGCCCTCGTTGCGAAACGAGCGGTTGATCTCGAACACGCGCTCAAAACCGCCCACCAGCAGGCGCTTGAGGTGTAGCTCAGGAGCGATGCGCAGATAGAAATCCCTATCGAGCGCATTGTGGTGCGTCACAAAGGGCCTGGCCGTGGCGCCCCCGGGTATGGGATGCAGCATGGGTGTCTCCACCTCAAGAAAACCCTGCGCCTGCGCGCCTGCGCGAATGGCCGCAACGATCTTGAAGCGCGTCATGAAGGTCTGCCTGACCTCGGGGTTCATCACCAGATCGACATAGCGCTGACGATAGCGCGTCTCTTTGTCGGCCAGCCCGTGGAACTTCTCAGGCAAGGGGCGCAAGCTCTTGGTGAGAAGGTCGATGCTGCTTGGCGCGATTGAAAGCTGCCCACGCCGCGTGCGCATGACCGTGCCCGTAGCACCCACCCAATCGCCCACGTCGAGCTCTTTCATACGATTGTATGC
>JAITTM010000003.1 GCA_031286975.1 Coriobacteriales bacterium | reverse complement strand
AGCGTTTATCCGATACGAGCACCTTATATCTGTTTTCAGAATGAGTACCATTTGTTTTCTGCAGAACCCTTTTTAGCTCATCTATTGAGAAAACTCTGTGATTGTTTTCATTCCTGAATGCTTTTATCAATCCCATTTTTTCCCAGCGCCTTATAGTATCTACAGACACTTCAAGCAATTTGGCTGATTCTGAAATCTTGTGGTACACGGCTTTTTGAGTAATCATTTACTGCCTCCTGATGAGATGTTAGTGGTAACCTTTGCTATAGGCAAGGGTTACCACTAACAAACTCTAACAGAATACAAACTTATCGGTACTCGGCAGCTTAGCTTTTGTCACGAAACTCGTAGCCCTGTTCCTCAATATACCTTGCAGAAAGCTGCAGCGGACGAACAGTGAATACACCCTCTCACCACACGAGGATGATGTCTTTTGCTTCCTCGCCAAAGGCAGAAAGGCCGAATTCATCAGCAAGACGCTGGTCATATCCCTGCACACGATAAAGACGCAAATCTCGCGCATCTATAGAAAACTCAATGTGAACTCACAACAGCAGCTGATTAATCTGGTCGACAAACGGGAGAGCCCTTAAGCTCAGCTGGGGATAAGACCGGCGATTTTGTGCCACGGCAGACCGATCACGTTCTCAAGGTCACCCTCGATACGGGCGACCTGTGCGCCCCACATGCCCTGGATGCCGTAGGATCCCGCCTTGTCAAAGGGCGGCTCCTGCGCGATGTACTCCTCGATGGCAGCCTGCGAGTAGTCCTTGAAGACCACTGTCGTTGCATCATAAAGTGTTGTGCACGCGCCCGTTTTTAAGCTAAGCAACGCCACGCCGGTATAGACCCGATGCGCTGTGCCCCGCAGTGATTGCAGCATGGCTGTGGCCTCATGCCGGTTGGCGGGTTTGCCTAAGATGCGATCTTTGAACACCACTGTGTCAGCCGCCACGATCAGATAGTCTGGCAGCAGCTCAGGCCTCCAGGGCACACAGCTGCCAGAATCACAACCCACCTCACCACTTAAAAGCTTGCTGGCAACATCTCGCGCCTTGCGCTGTGCCAGCTCCATGACGGCATCTGGCACAGCGGGCTCCGCAAGGTCATCGGGCAAGGTCTCGTCGATGGTGGGCAACACGATAACGGGACAAACGCCGTGCTCGCGCAGGATCGCCTGTCGTCGCGGCGAGCCCGAGGCGAGAACAACCCCTGGCAACACGCCCTTCTCCGCAAAAAGCTCCACGACAACCTCCCTTAATCATGCAGCAACTGCCCATCATTTGCTTTAGAAAATGTCTTCCAAACAGGTTATACCCAAACTATATCCATTTGCTTGGATTTTGCTCTGACACGAAAACAGGTAGATAGCTTTCATGCCATCTACCTGCTGTTTTGTGGTCGGGTTGACAAGATTTGAACTTGCGACCCCTTGACCCCCAGTCAAGTGCGCTACCAAACTGCGCCACAACCCGTCGTCTGCCTTGAACAACCAGATTGCTGCTCAAATGACACGTGCTAATGGTAACGGTCGCAGGCCTTTTGGGCAAGGGCTTATCGGCGGGAAGAGCATAAAGGCTTAAAGTCGCATAAAGTCAGTATGCGGTCAGAGCGCAATCAGAGCGCTGCTACTACTTTGTCCAGGAGTACGCGGGCAAGGGCTGTCTTGCTGATAAGGGCGGACTCCTCTGTGCCCTGAGCCGTAACAAACCAGACCTTGTTGTGCGTGCTGCCAAAACCGAGCGCTGGGTTTGACACGTCATTGGCAACGATGAGGTCGGCGTGCTTGGTAGCCAGCTTCTTTCGTGCGGCGGCCAGCACGTCATTGGTCTCCGCGGCAAAGCCCACCACATAGGTCGAGCCTTTATCGGCTGCCAGCGTTGCCAGGATGTCGGGGTTCTGCACCAGTTTGAGGGTCAAGCTGCCATCGGCATCCAGGTTGGTGTCCTTCTTTATCTTGCGCTCAACGCGAGTCTCTGGCCTGAAATCCGCCACTGCTGCTGAGAATATCGCCGCGTCAACGCCCGCAAACGCTCCTTGTGCGGCGACAAACATCTCAAGCGCGCTCCCAACGCGTTGCACTCTGCAGCCAAAGGGGTCGGGCAGGTTGGTGGGGCCACTCACCAGCGTGACCTCGGCGCCGCGGCGGGCGGCCTCCTGGGCGATGGCGTAGCCGGTGATGCCGCTGGAGGGGCTGCTCAGATAGCGCACGGGGTCGAGTTGCTCCCTGGTGGCCCCAGCAGTCACCAGGATGCGCTTGCCTGCAAGGTCGCGCGCTCGGGCAAATTCCGCCACGGTCTTCTCCGCGATTTGATCGATGGGAGCAAGACGCCCTTCGCCCACCTCGCCGCAGGCCAGCAAGCCCGCCTCTGGCTCGATGATCTGCACCCCACGCGCACGCAGGAGCCCGAGAGATTCCTGCGTGCAGGGGTCGCGCCACATATGCACGTTCATCGCCGGGGCGAGCAACAGGGGTGCCTCGGTTGCCAGCGCCGTTGTGGTGAGCAGGTTGTCGGCCACGCCGTGGGCGAGCTTGTTGAGGGTATTTGCCGTGCAGGGCGCGATGAGAAAGACGTCGGCCTCCTGGGCAAGCGTTATGTGGTGGATGGGCGCGCTGTGGCTGTCGATGGGCTCAAGCGCAACGGGCTCGCGGGTGAGCGCCTTGAAGGTCTCGGCCGTGACAAAGGAGGCACCCATAGGCGTCATGACCACCTTGACACGCGCGCCCGCCTTTTGCAGCAGGCGGATGATCTCGCAGGTCTTATAGGTGGCGATGCAGCCGGTGACACCAACGAGAACGGTGGGCTGCTGCGGCCGTGACGGCGACTGCGCCTGCTGCGCCTGCGGCTGCTGCGGCCGTGACTGCGACTGCGGCTGCTGCGCCTGCGGCTGCTGCGGCCGTGACGGCGACTGCGGCTGCTGCGGCTGCGGCTGTTTGCTGGGCATGTCGTCGCCCTACGCTCTGGTATACGTGAGCTTGGCGATGGGCGACTCCCACACGCTCACTTCCGCAAGCTCGATTCCGGCAGGCAGACGCGCCGCCAGATCGTCATAGAGCACGCGCGCAAGGTTCTCCGCCGTGGCGTTGATAGCATCGAAGGGCGGCACCTCGTTGAGGTACTTGTGGTCATACGCATCCAGCAGCTCATGCAAAAGCTCCTTGAGATCCTTAAAATCGTACACGATTCCCACGGAGTCAAGCTGCGTGCCCCTGACGCTCACCTCGATATCCCAGGTATGCCCATGCAGATCCTTGCATTGCCCCGGATACCCAACGAGCGCGTGTGCCGCGTCAAAATGATCCTTCACCGTTAACTGATACATGCCACTACCTCTTTCTTGGGGAGAAAACCGGGCGATCTGGCCTCGCGCCTCGCCCTCTTGCGTTTGCGTAAGACCCTCGCTCCGTGCAGGCTGCGCGGGACGGCAGGCGGGCGCTTGGGCTTGCGCCTTGCTCTCTTGAGTCGGCGCGAACAGCTCGCCCGTCTCAAAACCGATGGCGTAATCCCCCACCGGCTCCTTGCTGTCCATCGCGACATTTGCCAACTCGTCTGCCGCTGAGTTCCTCTCGCGGTAGACATGCTGGATACTGTAGCTCTCAAAGCGGCCAAGCAGGCCTTTTGCCTGGGCAAACAGGGGTTTGATCCCCTCGTTTTTGACCTTGTAGGCACCCTGTATCTGTTTGACCATCAACTCGCTGTCCGCATGGATGTCCAACGTGCGCACGCCCAGGGCTGCGGCGTTTTGCAGGCCCCAGATAAGCGCCTTGTATTCGGCGCAGTTGTTGGTAGCCCTGCCAATGAACCAGCCACCCCGACAGATGGTCTCGATGCCACGACCGTCGTCGACACCCAGGGTGAAGCCTATGCCGCTGTCGCCAGGATTGCCACGGCTGCCGCCGTCGGTATTAAGCAGTGCTTTTTTGATAAAGAGAGCCATAGACCCTACCTCGCCACGACGAGAAGACGATGGCAATAGGGGCATTCGCCGATGCGAGGGCCCTGGGTGAGTTTTGCCAGTTGCCCGTCGGTGAACTCCACGCGGCAACCGCTGCAATGCTTGCCCTCAAGGTAGGCGGCTCCCACACCGTTTTTTGCCGCCACGGCCTTGTCATACCGCGCCAACAGCTCGGGGGGCAACTCCCCTGCCAGCTTCTGGCGGCGCTCGTGTTGCACGGCTGCCGCTTTTTGCAGGAGGGCTCCCTGCGCTTGATACTCCTGCACGAGCTCTTGATCCTGCTTCTCCAGGCGCCCCAGTGCTGCGGAGACCTGCGCTGCCACATCTGCGATCTTGTCGGCGCGCTCCATCTGTTTGAGCGCCTCGAATTCGAGCTTCTCCGACTTCTTTATAAAGCCCTCGATCTCGTGGGTCAGTGCCGTGACCTCTTTGTAATCCGTGGAATCGTTGATCTGTCGCTGAACCTCGTCGGTCTTTGCCTTGAGCATCGCGTCCTCGTCCTGCAGCTCCTTTATGGCGCGCTCGCAATCGGTCTGCATCTGTGCCGCCTGCTTTGCCTTGGCCTGAACCTCAGCGCGCTTGGTGCGCAGCTCTATGATCTTTGCGCGTTGCGGGAGCTCATCGCGCTGCTTCTTAAGTTTGAGCAGGGCGAAATCCGCTTCTTGCAGTTCTAAGAGTGTCGTTGCCTCATCCATGATGTGCGGGTCTCCTAACGCCTAGTGGGGTTGCCACCAGGTTGCGGTGGGTTTAAGGATGCTGAGGTCAGTGTTCGCAAAGCCTGCCTGGGTCAAGGCTTCCTGCAGTTTATAGCGATAGGGCAGCTCCGATGTGTCGTGCCCCAGTTCGATGAGCGTTATGCCGGCATCCATGAGGTACAGCGCCTCGTGATGACGCACTTCTCCGGTAACAAAGCAATCGACGCCGCTGGCGATGACCTCTGCTACCACCTCTCCGGCACCACCGGAGCACACCGCCACCTTGAAGAGCGGGCGCGCCGGGTCGCCCCAGACCTTGGCCACCTGCCCAAAGGCTGCCTTGTAGTTGCCAGCCAAGGTTTCAAGCGAGATATGCGCCTGCCCGTTTGCAGGACGAGCGATCTGACCAAGGGAGACAACCGGGCAGACGGGGCTTGCCGCCCTCTGGCTGGACTCTGAATCCGCGTCACCGCGCGGCTCGGTGCGAGATGGGCTACCCTTGTCGCTCGGCAATGCGCCGGATGCCGTTTTGTTGCTCGGTTGCAGCGGGGCTAGATACTCCAGACCAACGGGCGCAAGCAGCATGTCTGCCGCCGAGGGAGCGCAATCCAGATTGGTGTGCATGTTGATGAGCGCCACACCTGCGCGCGCCGCGGCATACACGGTGGCGCCGTCAGCGCTGGCACAGGAGCGCTCGGAAAGAAAGCTCGTGGGCGCAAACCAGAAGGCCGGATGATGCGTCACCAGCACGTTGCAACCAAGCGCGGCGGCCTGCTCAACGGTGGGCACCGTCGCATCGAGCGCAATGGCGATCCGGGTGACGATGCTGGCGCGCTCGCCCACCAACAGACCGATGCGGTCGCCGTCCTGGGCGTCAGCCGCAGGAAACGCCGCAAACAGCAGCTGCTCTATATCGCCCACACAAAAGCGCGCCATCCCAACCTCCTCACAAAGCCAACGTTGTTCTGTCTCGTGCCCTGATGATACCATGTTGCACCCGCAGCTACCGTACTCCATCGATAAACCACGCGGGAACAAAACGTATTCCCTGCTTCACGGAGTGCTCGGCTTCTTTTGAAGAGTCATTATACGAGAAAAGCGCGTCATAGAACCGCTGCGAGTGATCCATATGCCGCAGATGCGCTAATTCGTGGAGTACTATCTGCCGCGCCATATCCTCCGGAAAGAAAAGCACACGACGGTCGATCTTGATGTCTCCCGCCGCGGTGCAGAGCCCCCAGGCGCTCTTGCGGTTGTTGACTGTGATGCTCTGGGGCTTGGCTCCCACCTCGTGGGCGATCTCCCAGGCAAAGGGCGGGATGACCTCCTTGGCGTGCCGGGTGGTAAAGCGCACGAGAGCATGGCAGCAAAGCTGCTCGTTGCCAACGGCGCCAAAGATACGGAGGGTCTGCGTGGAGGCCCTTGCGCGGGCAGTGACGGTATCTGACTCCGTTTGCTGGTACTCAAGCAACCAGAGCTCGCGCGCCAGCGGAAAGTCAAGATGCGTGGGCAATCCGGCCGTCTTGCTCTCCGCGTAACTCTCGCGCTGGGCGCGAGTTCGCCGGGCGGCGCGTTGTATCCATAAGCGGCGCTCCTCGACAAAGGCAGTGAGTTCGCGCTCGGTTCGCACACTGGGTATCCCCTCGCCACTCAGGCTGTACCTCCGCCGTTGCCGCTCGGGCAGCACCAGCTCAAGCGTGCCCTGAAAGCCCAACGAGAGCCGCCACCTGCGCGCCTTGGGCGAGAAGCGCACCCGCACAGACAGGCGCGTTCCGTCTTCGCAGATGAAGTCAGGAAGCGGGAGGCTGCTGCTGTCACGGACACTGCTCACGCTGCCCGCACCCCCAGGGAGTCTGCGATCGCGCCTTGTTTCATGCAGGATGCCCTCCGTGTGTGGTGGCGAGTAAGGGGTGGCACGGTTTTCTCCCCACCTAGGTATTCCGCGAGAGCAGATAGCAGCGATGGATCTTCTTGTTGCGCTCAAAATCCGCGGGGATGGTCTGGGCGCTGATGTCCTTGAGTTCGACCCTCGCCTTGATCAGCGTCTCCAAATCGGGTTTGAAGCTGCGCAGGTTGGTCGAGAACAGCGCAACGCCGCCGGGTGCGAGCAGGCGCGAGACCGCGATGAGCAGCTCGGCATGGTCGCGCTGCACGTCCCAGCTGCGTTTGCCCATCTTAGCGGAATTGCTGAAGGTGGGCGGATCCACAAAGATGAGCCCGTACTTCTCCGCGGAATGACGATGATCCTGCACCCATTTGAGGGCGTCGGTACGCTCGTAGCTGTAGCGCCCCGCTGCGGTAAAGCCGTTGCGCTCCATGTTGCGCTGCGCCCACGCCAGGTAGGTCTGCGAGAGGTCGACGGTGGTCACCGTCCGCGCGCCACCCGCTGCCAGATACACCGAGGCCGCGCCGGTATAGGCAAAGAGGTTGAGTGCATCAAGCCCCTGTGCTCGCTCGCGCAACAGAACGCGGGTGTCGCGATGATCAAGAAAGAGCCCCGTGTCAAGACGACTCGTCAGGTCGACCTCAAACAGCAGACCGTTCTCTTGCACGATATGGGCCGTCGAAGCCTTTTGTACAGCAGCTGCGGAGAAGTCCGGGCTCTTTGCATACTGCGACCCGCCCTTATCCTGCTTGCGTTGCTTGAGAAAGACGTTGCCCGTGGGCACATCGAGCACCTGCGGTGCCAAAGCGAGAACGGCGGCCAGACGCTGGGTGGCGAGCTCGGGCTCAATCTGGGAGGGCGCGACGTACTCGGCGATGTGGAGCCAGCGCGCACCCTGCTCTTTGGCAGCTCCCTGGTAAAGGTCGATGGCGACGGCATAGTTGGGCAGGTCGGCATCATAGACGCGATAGCAGGTCACACCAGCGCGCCGCGCCCACTTGCCGCGATGCGCTGCCATCTTGCGCAGACGATCCACGAACTGCTGCGCGTCAAGCGGGAGCTTTGCCTGCTGCGAGGTCGGCTGCTCGGCCAAGGCGGGAGCGGTTTTTGCGGGCAGGGTGGCAGGCAGGCTGTTTGAGCGCGCCTCGTGCGGGAGCTTTGCAGCTGCGTCGTCCTGGAGTGTTGGCGAATGCGGGCACCGAGGCTCAGCAGACGCTTGCCCAGAAAGGGGCGAGGCGGCGGGTCTCTCCGCATATACCCTGATGGCGGTCTCGAGGGGACCGTTGTAGGTGTCGATGCGCTGGGTGGGCACCGTGCCCAGATAGGCATCAATGCGATCATCGGGGCTTATGAGGCTCAAAGCGAGTTGGACAGGGCAGGTGCGAACAAAGCTGGCGAGCGCCGCATAGAGCGCAGGGAGCTGATTGTCGGTTGAGAGACGGATGCCGTAGGGCGGGTTGGCCGCCAAAAGACCCCGCGTGCCCGCAGGCACCGGAGGCAGCTTGAGCAGGGCGACATCAGCCACCTCAAAGGCGATGCGCCCCGCAAGGCCTGCCTTGCGCGCGCTTTCACGGGCGACCTTGACTGCAGGCGCGTCGCTGTCGCTTGCAAACAGCAACGGCGTGCCCGTCTGGGCAAAGCGCTCGTCCTCGGCCGCCGCCGCTGCCTCCGCCTTGAGGTCAGCCTCGCAAAGCAGGGCATCCCAGGTTGCGGGGTCGTGCCCCAGCCAACCGGTGAAGCCCCAATAATCCCGCAGGATACCCGGCGCGATGTCAAAGGCGATCAGCCCCGCCTCGATAACAAGTGTCCCCGACCCACACAACGGGTCAAGAAAAACGCTTGGCGAGGCGTGCTCAGAGGCCGCCGCGCTAAGAGCAGGTGCCTGCAAAACCGCGTGCGGGCTCGCAGACCCAGAGAGTTGCGAGGCAATACCCCCTGCAGGGGCAGGCGATTTTTCAGGCATCGGGTGCGAACGATGCGACGGATTCTGAGTGCGCCGCGCCCCCCAACCTGCTGCCAGCAGCATCGTGGCTGCCAGGGTCTCGCGCAGCGGGGCGGTGATACTGGCGCTTTGCACGCGGTAGCCCCGGCGATGGAGCGGCTCACCGGCCAGGTCAAGGGCGATGGTCGCCTTGTTGCCGCGGAGTGAAACGTTGATGCGCACATCAGGGCGCTCGCGCTCAACCGAGGGGCGCTCGCCACTCACATCACGCAGGCGGTCACAGACGGCGTCCTTCACGCGCATGGCAAGAAAGCGCGAGTCGCGCAGCTTGCCATTGCTGCCATGCGCGTCAACAGCCAGGCTGCCCGTCGGCGCGATGTGCTGCTCCCAGGCAATCGCCTTCACGCCTGCGTACAGGCTATCGGTATCGGTGGCATCCACGCGGTCAAGCACCAGCAGCACGCGGCTCGCCGTGCGCAGCCAGAGCAGGGCTCGATAGGCATCGGCCAGCGCGGCTCTGAATGAGACCCCCGAGCTGAGCGGTCGTGCCTTGCGCAGACCCAGAGCCGCAAGCTCGGCGGCCAGGATCTTCTCCGCACCCTTTGCGCAGGTTGCATAGAATTCGTACACTAGGAAACAAACCCCTCGACGACCCAGGTGCCGCTTTTAGCGTCCTTGTGCATGGTGATGAGACCCAGGCCCTCGGCTTCTACCAGCAGCTGTGTGAATGAGCGATAGCCGTGGAACTGCTCGTTGAACTGCGGAGCCTTGCGACGGATGGTGTCCTTGATGAGCGAGGCATGCATGGTCTCCACGTTCTCGCGTTGCAACGCTTCGATGGTCTCGAACAGCAGCTGGTAGGCCTTGCGCTTCTCGTTATCCAGCGTGTCGGGAACCGCCGGGGCACCTGCGGGCATACCGATGTCTTCATAGAAGATGAACTCGTCGCAGTTGGCGGCAAGCAGTTCGCTGGTGGAGTCGTACATGCCCACGCCGATGACGGTCTTGCCGTTCTCCTTAAGGCGTGAGACCAACGGGGTGAAATCCGAGTCGCCGCTCACGATCACAAAGGTGTCGATGTAATCCTTGGTGTGACAGAGCTCCATGGCGTCAACCGCCAGACGGATGTCAGCCGAGTTCTTGCCGGTGCGCCCGCGATCGGGTATCTCGGTGAGTTCGATGCCCAAGGCGTGCAGGCTGCCCACCGCCTCAGGAAAACGCTGCCAGTCCGAGTAGGCGTGCTTAACAACCAGCTTGCCCTTCTCAACCAGGCGCTCGAGCACCATCCTCATATCGGGGGCGATGGCGGGCGTACGTTTGCCGCCGCCTTTGGGTGTAGCACCCAGTGCCAGGTTCTCGTAGTCGATGAACACGGCAAGTGAGTGGTCATAATCGGGCATACTGCCTCTTTTCTAATTCGAGGAGAAGAACCCGCCCATACCGGGCAGGCTGTCGTCTCCTTCGCGATGGTCATGGTGGTGATGATGGTGGGGATGACTGCCACAATCGGGGTCGTCGCAGTCGTCGCAGTCGCTGTAATCGCCATAGTCGTCGTGGTCATAGACATCCATGGCGCGCTGGGCAAGCTCCCAGTCAAGCCCGTATTTGGCGCAGTAGTCTTCGTTTTGATAGATGAGGCTGAGCGCATGGGCACCCATGGCATTGCCTCCTACCAGGGCGAGCAGATCGTAGAGTTGATAGGCGGTTTCAAGCCCGGGCAGGGTAAGATCCAGCTCTTCGGCGGCATCAAGCGCGGTTGAGAGATCCCTGAAATAGCGGCGGATCCTCGTGCCACCGTAATAATCCTCAGCAAGTATCTGCGCACCAAAGAGCTCTACGGCAGCATTGGTGGATTGCCCCTCGCCCAGCAGCCTCAGCAGGGCGCTGTTCTCAATGCCCGCCTGCTGCGCGAAAGCCAGACCCTCCACAAAGGCCAGCAGATTGCCGGTCTGGGCGATGAGGGTGGCCAGACGCGCGGCGGCACCTGTACCGGGGAGCCCCGTTGTGACGCTGCTGCCCACCAACTCGTCTATCAGCGGCAGCACCACTGCTAAGATGTCGGTCTCGCCGCCCACAAAGGCACGCGCTTCTCCCCTTGCCACAGCAGTACTGTCGCCTTCAAGGGCGGCGTCCACAAAGTAGCTGTCGTGCACCGCGGCGAGTGCGTGCAGCTCGCGCGCGAGGCGGGGGCTCGATGTTGACAGATCAACAAAATAGCTGTTGTCGCTTGAGCTCTGCAGCACGCCGTCTGTACCCAGATAGATGTCCTCAACATCCTGCGCTGTCTGGAGCAAGGTGAACACCAGCGATCTGCCGTCAAGCGCATCGGCGATCGAACTCGCGCGCAGAACCGTGCCCAAGTCGACCACCTCGGCATCGGGGTTTGGCTGTACAAAGGCGATAACGTCGCGCCCCTGGCTGGCAAACTTCTGTGCCAGGGTGGCTCCCAGCTCATCCTGCAGGATAAAGGCGATGCCGGATGCTTCTCGTTTTGTCATGCTGTCTCCTTATAAACCAGATCAGGGGTCGATCCACACTGCGGGTGGAACTACTTCTCCTTGTGCTTGCCTGAGAAACGCGCCTTGAATGCCTCGGAGCGCTCACCCACCGCATTGGCGATGCGATCGGTGATGGATATATCCTCGCGCCTGTCAGGACCCCAGAACACCATTGCCAGCATGTCGGGCCCAACATGCGAACCGATGACCGGCCCGATACTTGCCGTCCACACTGCTGCCGAGGTCGAGAGCGCCAAGATCTTCTCCTCAAGATCCTGTAGCTCCTTGCTGGCATCAGCCGACGCGAGGATCACGGTGTTCTGGGCCGTCTTGAAGGCGCGCTCATCATAGAGCTGCAACAGATGCTTGAGGGACTTCTTGCGACCCCGTGCAGCCCCGCAAAACGCAAGGCGTCCGTCCAGGTCGATGGTCAGGATGGGCTTGATGTCCAGCTTGGCGCCCGCAAAGGCAGCCATGTCGGGAATGCGCCCCCCACGCCTGAGCGTCTCAAGATCGGCCAAGGTGAAGTAGGGATTGACAAACCAGCGCGCCTCCTCCGCCCAGGCCACCAGCTCCTTTGCGGTCAGGCCGCGGTCGCATTGGCGCACGGCCTCGATGACCAGCAGGCCCTCGGCAAGCGATGCCAACAGGGTATCGACCACATACAGCTCTGCCTCGGGGTACTTTGCCCTGGTGGTCTCAAGCACCGTCTGTATCGTCTCGAACGTGCCTGAAAGCCCTGAGCTGAAGCAGAGAAAAACGGTGGGCATGCCGGTCTGCACCGCGCGCTCAAAGACCTCGGTGATGCGCGGGAGGGGAATCTGCGCCGTCTTGGACTCCTCGCCTTTGCGCAAACGCTCGTAGAACTCGTGGGCAGTCATCGACTTGCCCAGGTCGTCCAGGTGCTCACCATCGTCCATGATAAAGGGAAAGTTCAAGATATCCACATCGAGCGACTCAACCAAGTCAAGAGGCAGGTCGCAACAGGAGTCAACCACGATGTTGCATTTTCGGTTCCTCAGAGCCAACGTTCATTCCTTTCGCCATAAGCGGACACTAGACAGACAGAGGGACAGATAGGGTCTGGTTTGTCTGCACAATGCGTAAAATCGAGCGAAGCATGCTTGGCACGTAAGCGAGATCTGAACATATTTGGCTGCAAACCAGAGCCTTACCAGTGTACCGCACAACCGGCGGCTGCAACCTCTGCGAGAGCATCATCTCCATCAGTTTCTTGCACATTCACCGCTCGGCAGCCGCTGGCGACCACCGTGGTGATAAAACCGAGCGCCACCGCGTCGAGCGCTGTTGCCTTGACGCAGTAATCGGTGGCGAGCCCCATGATGGTCACGCGGTCAACATCCTGCTCGCGCAGATAGGCAGCCAGCCCCGTTGCCTGGGCATGGTCGTTGTCAAAGAATCCCGAGTAGGAATCAACCCCCACCGCAGTGCCCTTTTTGAATTCCTTGACGATAAGATCGGTATAAAGCGCCGGATGGTACGCGGCTCCCGGTGTGCCGTCCACGCAGTGCACCGGCCACAACACCTGCTCGATGCCGCCCAAATCAACCAGATCCCCCACCTGCGCTCCAAGATGCTCACTGGCAAAAGAGCCGTGGTTGGCAGGATGTGCGTCACGCGTGGCAACCACCAGGTCGCCCGAGGCAGAAAACGCATCGGCATAGTGGTTGGCGACCTCGACCACCTCGTCGCCACCGGCCACAGCAAGCGCTCCACCGGGGCAGAAGTCGTTCTGGATATCAACCAGGATAAGTGCCTGGCGTCTGCGGGATAAGGGTGCGCCGGGCTCGAGGGACGCCACGGTCTTCTCCCCGGTCATAACTGGTTCTCCTCCTGCGCAACCAACAGGTGGTTGAGCGCGTTGAGATAGGCTTTGGCGCTTGAGACGATGATGTCACCGTCGGCACCGCGGCCCGTATAGAGCTGCTGGGCGGCATCGGTCACGCGCACCGTGACCTCGCCCAGGGCGTCGATACCGCGGGTAACCGCTTGCACTACGTACTCCTGCAGCTCGTTTTCGACCTGGATGACCTCGTTGATCGCCTTGAAGACCGCGTCGATGGGGCCAGTGCCACAGGTGCAGGCAAGATGCTCCTCGCCGTCGCGATTCAGCAGTATGATGGTCGCCGTGGCAATCAGCGGCGCACCACAGCTCACCTGCACCGTCTTGATGGTCCAGATGGCATCGAGGCTGCGGTCATACTCGCCCATCAGCGCCTCGAGATCCTCATCGTAGACCTCCTTCTTCTTGTCGGCTATCTGCAAAAAGCGCTCGTAGACCTGCTCGAAGGTCGTCTCGTCCAGCTCAAAACCCAGCGCCTCGAGCCGGTGGCGCAGGGCAGCATGGCCACTGCGGGCGCTGAGGATGATCTCGCTGCCACCGGCACCTACATCAGCCGGGTCGATGATCTCATAGGTGCTGCGTGCCTTGATGATGCCATCCTGGTGGATGCCGCTTGAGTGCGCAAAGGCGTTGTGCCCCACGATGGCCTTATTGGGTTGTACGTTGATGCCGGTGATTGAGCTCACTAGGCGCGATGCGCGCGTGAACTCGCGGGTGTCGATGGTGGTGTGTGCGTCGAGCTCGTCGCCGTGCATCCTGATAGCCATCACCACCTCCTCCATGGCGGTGTTGCCGGCACGCTCGCCCAGGCCGTTGATGGTGCACTCGATCTGGCGCGCCCCATTGAGTACCCCTTGCAGCGAAAGCGCCGTTGCCATGCCTAGGTCGTTATGGCAATGCACGGCTATCACTACATTCTCGATGCCCTCCGCATGGTCAGCGAGGTACTTGATGCGTCGCCCAAACTCCTCGGGCATGCTGTAGCCCGTGGTGTCGGGGATGTTGACCACGGTGGCGCCCGCCTTGATAACAGCGCTAATCATACGGACGAGAAAATCGTAGTCGCTCCTGCCCGCGTCCTCCGCGTAGAACTGCACGTCCTCCACAAAACTTCGCGCGAGCTTGACGGCGGACACAGCGCGCTCGACCGCCTCGTCCTCAGTGATGTGGAGCTTGTCTTTAAGGTGCGACGGGCTCACGCCAATGCCCGTATGGATGCGAGGACGCGCCGCATATTTGAGCGCATCAGCAGCGGATTCGATGTCCTTGGCTACCGCGCGCGAGAGCCCCGCAACCACGGCCTTATCGCCCACTTCCTCGGCGATGCGTCGCACACTGGCAAAATCCCCAGGGCTCGAGATGGGAAACCCCGCCTCGATCACATCGACACCCA
>JAITTM010000180.1 GCA_031286975.1 Coriobacteriales bacterium | reverse complement strand
GGCTTGCGTTTGCCTTTGAGAATCTGGGCAGCCTCAGATGCCACGCGGCCGAGCACTTTATCGGTAGCGTCGATAAGTACCCATTCGCGTTTTACCTCGCCTGTTTTGGCGTAATAGGTTTTCACGAACTCCTCCAAGCTATGTAAAGTAGTTTTCAAAGATTTCACGGGGCTTCGAAATCGAACCCTCGTATTGTATACAACCCCTCGCCCATCGTCAAACGCGCGACGCGCGAAAAGCTCGGCCTTGGGAGGCCTTGGGAGGCCTTGGGAGGCCGCCTGACAGCAAAATATAGCCAAGCCATCTGGTATGCAATGAGTTAATCAGTGGTTCCTTAGTTCTTCAGGCTGTTTAGCGGCGCCGGAAAGCGCCCACCGCGGTGGGCGAAGACCGTGCCCGCAAAGCGATTGACCTCCATGATGGGAGCCCGACCCAGCAGGCCGCCAAACTCCAGGTAGTCGCCCACCCCCTTGCCCATAGCCGGGATCAAACGCACCGCGGTGGTCTTGGAGTTGATGACGCCTATTGCCATCTCGTCGGCGATGATGCCAAAGATCGTCTCGACATCGATGTCACCCGGCACCGCAATCATATCGAGCCCCACACTGCACACGCAGGTCATGGCCTCGAGTTTCTCCAAAGACAGTGCCCCGCGCTCAACGGCGGCTATCATGCCGGCATCCTCGCTCACGGGGATAAAGGCACCAGACAGGCCGCCCACGGAGCTCGATGCCATGACGCCACCTTTTTTAACAGCGTCGTTGAGAAGGGCGAGCGCTGCCGTGGTGCCGGGACCGCCACAGGTGCCCACGCCCATGGCCTCCAGTATCTGCGCCACGGAATCGCCGACTGCCGGCGTGGGAGCCAATGACAGGTCGAGGATGCCCATCTGCACGCCCAGGCGCCGGGAGGCCTCACGGGCAACCAGCTCGCCAGCGCGCGTGATCTTGAAGGCGGTGGCCTTGACGGCCTCGGCAACGCGCGTGATGTCGGCGGTGGCAGGCAGGTCGCTTAGCACTGCGCGCACTACGCCGGGGCCGGACACGCCCACGTTGATAACGGCCTCGGACTCGCCGCTGCCGTGAAAGGCTCCCGCCATGAAGGGGTTGTCCTCAACCGCGTTGGCAAACACCACGAGCTTGGCGCAGCCTATCGAGTCACGGTCAGCCGTAAGCTGTGCGGCCTCAAGGATGGTGCGCGCCATGAGTAGCACAGCGTCCATGTTGATGCCCGCGCGCGTCGAGGCGACGTTGACGCTTGAGCACACGCGGTCGGTCACGGCCAACGCCTGCGGGATCGAGGATATAAGCGTGGCATCCGTCGCGCTGATGCCCTTTTGCACCATGGCACTGAAGCCGCCCACAAAGTCGACGCCCACCTCCTTGCCAGCGCGGTCGAGCGCCACAGCCAGCGGCGTGAAGTCGTCAGCCCGCGTTGCGGCCGCCACCTCAGCGATGGGCGTCACCGACAGGCGTTTGTTGACGATGGGGATGCCAAACTCGCGCGCCAGCTGATCGGCGGTGGGCACCAGATGTTCGGCTGCCTGCGTCAGCTTGTCGTATATCCTGCGTGCGCACACCTCGATATCCTCGTGCGCACAGCTGCGAAGCGAAAGCCCCAACGTGATGGTGCGGATGTCCAGATTCTGCTGCGAGATCATCGCAAGTGTTTCAGAAATCTCCGCCGGTGTTATCTGCACAATACCTCCTGATTGTTGTATCCTAAATCATAGCACCCGCGCTTCTCCTAAAAGAACACCGGGTGATTCCTGCAGTCAGTATACCAAAGGGGCTCATATGAACGGTGATTTGTTCACTATCAGTGAAGTGGCACGGTATGCACGGATATCTCGTGATACTCTTCTTTTTTACGATAAGATCGGGCTTCTCTCGCCCAGTACCCGTGGCGAAAACAACTATCGCTATTACTCGCAGGAGCAACTGGCACATATCAACGTCATCAAGACGCTGCAAGAGCTGGGTATGCCCCTCAAGACCATCACCGGCCTCAGAAAAAGACGTACTCCTGAGCTTGTGGTCGAGGTGCTCAACAAGCAGACCCGTGAGATCGACAAGAAGATCAAGGCGCTCAAAAGCGCCCGCACCCTGCTCACGACGCTGGTCAACACGGTAGGCAATGCGCTGACCGCCGACGAGAGTGTCATCAAGCTTGTCTGGCGCGAAGAGATCCGTGTGGCCTTTGGATCTGAGAATGACTACTCAGATGGCAGAACTTTTCAGGACGCTCTCCTCGATTTTTATCGTTACAACTTTGAACTGAATCCCGAGCTGGAGATGAACTATTCGGTTTGGGGTGAGTTTTCTGGCGAACGCATCAAAGCAGGCGATTGGAGGTGGCCCAACCGCTACTTCTTCAACAACCCCCAGGGTCGCGACCGCACACCTGCCGGCTGGTATGTGATGGGCTATGCCCGAGGCGGTTACGGCGCAACGGATGACGTGTATCAACGCTTGCTCGCCTTTGCCGAAACAAACGAGCTCACAATCACGGGCCCTGCGTATGAGACCTATCCCCTCAACGAGATATCGATCATTGATCCCAATAACTATCTGATCCAGGTATTCATACGGGTTGAAGAACCAACGGAGGCTCAAAAATCAGCTTTGGAGTAGTGTTTCTGAGACCGTAAAACTTTTCTTCCGCAGCAAAAACGCAGTAAGAGAGCCTGAACTCCCTGCTAGATAGGGTTGTTTTGCTTGATTGTATTTGATAGTTTTACCTGCTGTAGTTTCGCCGCTCCAACATATCTAAAACTGCTGGCACTTAGGCGACACGACCATCCATCATCTGCTTAAGACCTCGCCTCTTACGCCATTTGCCTGAGCCAATATCCTCTTGACCTCCTTAAGCTGCATATTCTTGCGCGCAAGGTCGATGCCAACCGTGTGACCCAGCTCATCTGACAGATCTGTTCTGTGACAAAACCTCCACCAGTTGTCCTCAAGGTGCACGCCGTTGAGTTGGCGAATCTCTTCGATGATAGCCCCAGCACTATGGGCAAAGCCCGTGTCGTATTGGATAAGGCGGATGATACATAAGGCAATGTAGCAGATAAGAAAATGTGCCTCTATGTGTGCTTTTGTCCAGACGAAGACCGGACGTGTGGATAGATGGGATTTGGTTATCTTAAACGCTTCTTCAATACGCCAAAGACCCCTATAGATATCGATTATCTTCTCATCTTCAAGTCCGGTCTCTGAGGTGATGATGCAGTAGTAGCCATCCAGACGCTTCCCTACTAATGAAAAATTAGTTAAAGATGGGCTGAAAGGATGTGTGTCGATTGCTTTTAGAAAAAACGATGATAAAGTAAAGTTATACAGTTCTAACTTTTATGAATCGGATTGATCGGAGGAGTGGAAAATGAAGAAAAGATTTAGCGCCCCTATTGTACTGCTATTGTCAGTCTTACTCGCGTGTAGCGGCGGCGTGAGCGCTGCTGCCGCCGAACCAACGGATTTGCAAAACGTATCTGATGAAGAAGTAGTGCCCTCAGACATAACAGGTGCTGAGGAAAATGTGGTTTATTTAGAAGCCGATCTAACAAACAGAGACACTTATGAGGAGCAAGTTGCGGAGTTGTTGAGCAATCCGGAAATTGACGAAGTTATTGTCGATGACGTTGAAAGCATATTCGGTATACTCCACAAAAACATTTGTCATACAAAGACATAAATCTGTTGGTGGCGTTAACTACGGGTGGTCAGACTATGGAACAGGAAGTTCAAGAAAAGCAATCGGCGTATCGTTTACGAAAACATATACTTATGCCTAAAGAAAGGAGCATTGGCAATGAGGCGGGTTGTAGGAGACATAGCGGCATTAGTGGTACTAGTAATTGCTACACGAATACCTTATATCCTTGAGCCTCTCTTTAGTAATTATGATGGTGACAGAGGCGCTTTTTTCGTTGCTCAGTATGTATTGATTTGCACATTTTGGCTCGTAGTTGTTCTTTTTGCTGCTTTTAGAATTATTGCCTATTGTAAGGAGCTGAAATAGTATCTACGCGGGAACTACTGATTTGTGTCCGCTCAGGCAACGTGCTATGAAATTGTAGCTACGACAAAATAAAAACAAGACGCAACCACCAGCCTAGAAGGACTGATGGTTGCGTCTTATGTCAATATGGTGGTTTCCTCGGTGTCCCTTTACAACTGGCCTTTTGCGCCGACCCCTACAAAGATGCCGTCTTTGTCTCCAAACGTCGCTCACAGGCGATTTTTCTGCCGAAAACGACACCTCTTCCCTATCTTTTTTCGCCTTACCATAAAGCACGGACGTATAAGGTCTGCCACTGCGCTTTGCCCTATTCAAATAGGCGTTTTGCAAAGCCTGTCATCGGTATCTTGGTAGCGCGGACAGGTTCCAGCTCGGACAGGCTCTATCTGAATAGGCATTTGCGAGACACAGAATGGATTCCTACAGGGTTCTGACGAGACGGGATACGGCAACAAAGGCCGCTGTGTATCTGGCAGATTGCAGGCGAGATCTGATATAAAAATATTTCAAAAAAGCTCTTGACTGTTGACTTGCTCAATGGTTTAGGATGGTCTACGTTGAAAGCAGTTCAACGCTCGTATCTCCGAAACCTTAAGGTGTGACTGTCCTCAACGCCCCTGAAGCGCAGTCACACCTTAAGGATTCGGAACCGCACAAAACAGTCCGGAGGTTCCTTAGTGGCCCGGACTGTTTTTTGATTCTCCCGTGATAAACCTTGAGGGCAGACCCCGCTAAAGAGCAGCGCTCTGCTAGCGCTCTGTTAAGTCATAAACTTCTTGTAAGCGGCGAGGATTTTTTGTGCCAGACAAGGCAGGAGTCCCTCTGCGTACTGGCCGTACGGAGAGGGAATCCTAACGCCGTATGGCGCAATAAAAGACCGTCGGTTACTGAAGTTTATGACTTAACAGAGCACTAGCGCTTATCCTTAACGCCGGTAATGGCACCCAAGATGGCGCTTACCAGGCTGATGACAATGGAGGCAAGCAAGGCACTCCAAAAACCTTCGATGAGAAACCCGGTGTTAAACAGACCGTTGCCCGCCCAAGCCGCGATGTAGAGCACGATCGTGTTGATGACGAGTGCAAAGATGCCCAGCGTGATAAAGGTGATGGGCAGCGAGATAAGCTGCAAAACAGGCTTGATAAAGGCGTTAAGAAAGGCGAGTATCACCGCGAGGATGGCAATAGAGAGCGTCGCGTTTGCCCCCAGGATGTCGATACCCGGTATCAACCAGACCGCCGCCGCAACCGCTACAGCGGTGATGAGCCAGGTTACGATCGCTTTCATGGTGCCTCCCGATTCTGCGGTAAAGGCGACCGGTGGTCGCCTTTACGACTTATCCGCCAATAACAGCTCGATACTGGCGATTTTAACGCAGACGACGAAGAGCTCGCTGGCCAGTGCCAATTCGTCAACAGATGGATACGTGGGCGCAATCCTTATGTTGGCATCCTGCGGGTCTTTGCCATAGGGATAGGTGGCGCCCGCGCTGGTAAGCGTAACGCCCGCCTCCTTTGCCAAGGTCACGATGCGTTTTGCCGTGCCGGGCAAACCGTCAAACGAGATAAAATAGCCGCCGTTGGGCTTTGTCCAGCTACTGATGCCCAGACCTCCCAAGCCCGCATCCAGCGTCTTGAGAACGGCGTCGAATTTAGGGGCGATCACAGCAGCCAACCTGCGCATCTGCGCGGCAACGCCTTCAATATCCTTCAGATAGTGGACGTGTCGCATCTGGTTGATCTTATCCGCACCAATGGTTTGGTAGAACAGGGTGTTCTGCAGCTCGGCGAGGTTGGCTGCCGAGCTTGCCACAGCCGCGATGCCGGAGCCAGCAAAGGTGATCTTTGAGGTCGAGGCAAACATATAGTAGAGGTCGGGGTTGCCCGCTGCGTCAGCGGCGTGCTTGAGATCGGCCAGTTGGTCGCCCTTCTCCGCAAGGTCATGTACGGCGTAGGCGTTATCCCAGTAGATACGAAAGTCACCAGCGGCAGGGCGCAGCGAGGCAAAGCGACGCACGGTCTTCGCGGAGTAGGTGATGCCCTGGGGGTTGGAGTATTTGGGCACACACCAGATGCCCTTGACTGCCGGGTCGGTGTTGACGTAGTGCTCGACCACGGTCATGTCGGGACCCTGGGGCGTCATGGGAACGACGATGTTCTGGATACCAAAGTGCTGCGTTATCGCAAAATGACGGTCATAGCCAGGTGCCGGGCAGAGAAACTTGACCTTGTCGAGCTTTGCCCAGGGCGTGAAGCCCAGCACGCCATGCGTCACGGAGCGCGAAACGGTGTCATACATGATGTTGAGGCTCGAGTTGCCCAGCACGATGACGTTGGCGGCGGGCACGCCCATGATCTGCCCCATGAGCTCCTTGGCCTCGTCGAGGCCGGTGAGTAGCCCGTAATTGCGCAGGTCGTTGCCCGCGGCGTCGGTCATCGCCCCGTCGCCTGGCAGCGCATCGAGCAGATCGCGGGAGAGGTCAAGTGCCGCTGGTGCCGGCTTGCCGCGCGCCATGTTGAGCGCAAGACCGCGCGCCTGCCAACGTGCGTACTCGCCAGTGAGAATATCGAGCTCATCTTGCAGTTGATGCCTGCTCTTCTCCGCGTAAGTCATCGTTTCTGCTCCTTGACGTTATTCCAATCAGTCCAGGCACTATGATAGCCCAAGTTCCCTTATAATGCAGCGACAGGACACGGGTACGGCACGGTTGAGGCACGCGTGGCAAGGCAAGGACAAGAGCAGGGCGAGGATAGGGCAAGTGCCGGGCGAGAGCCGGGCAAAAAGAGGCCGCGATGGCTCCGCCAACCCTGTCAGGCGCTTCTGTCAGCCTTTCTGCAGTCTGCGCACAAGGACACGAAGAGAAACGAGGGGAATCATGCAAATGAGCGACATCCTTATCATCGTGGCGATGGTCATCTACATCGCCGTCATCCTTTCTGTGAGCTTTATCTATGCGCGACGTTCGCATGCCTCGACGGAGGATTTCTTCTTGGGAGGACGCCGCCTGGGACCTTGGGTCGCAGCGTTAAGCGCTGAGGCCTCCGATATGAGCGGCTGGCTTTTGATGGGTCTGCCCGGTGTCGCTTATTTTACCGGTGCCAGCGAGGCCGTCTGGACCGCCATCGGTTTGGCCGCCGGTACCTACCTCAACTGGCTGATCGTTGCCAAGCGACTGCGCAAGTACTCGCAGGTCGCGGGTAATGCCATCACGCTGCCTGACTACTTTTCCAACCGTTTTCATGACACCAAGCGCATCCTCATGACAGTCGCAGCACTGTTTATCCTCGTGTTCTTTGCGATCTATGTGGGGAGCTGTTTTGTAACCACCGGTAAACTGCTCAATACGCTTTTTGGCTGGGATTACGTTCTTATGATGGTGATAGGCGGCGTGTTCGTCTTTGTCTACACGCTTCTGGGCGGATTTCTGGCTGAGAGCGTGAGTGACCTTATCCAAGCCGTTGTGATGGTTATCGCCCTGATAATCGTTTGCATTGGCAGCGTGATCGCCGTGGGTGGTATCGAGAATGTCGTGAGCTTTATCCAGGGGGTGCCCGGGTTTGGCTCCCTTGTGCAGTCGGCGACACCACTGGTTAACGCTGACGGCATACAGCAACTCTCGGCGGCGGGTGCCCCCCTCTGGGATACCCCCAGCGACTACGGCTTCATCGTCATCCTCAGCACGCTGGCCTGGGGCCTTGGGTATTTTGGCATGCCGCAGGTGCTGCTGCGCTTCATGGCGATCCGCTCAACCAAGGAGATCAAATCATCACGGCGCATCGCCATCACCTGGTGCCTCATCTCGCTGTTTGCCGCTGTTGCCATAGGGCTTGTCGGTCGCGCGCTCTTTCCTGACCTGCTGCTTACCGGCAGCTCGGCTGAGAGCGTCTTTATCGAGCTCTCCAAGTACCTGATGCCCGCGTTTCTCGCCGGCATCATGTTGGCCGGCATCCTGGCGGCTACCATGAGTTCGAGCGACTCCTACATGCTTATCGCGTCGTCAGCCATCGCCCAGAACATCTTTAAGGGGCTGCTCAAGCGCGATGCCACCGACAAACAGATCATGTGGGTGGGACGTGTTACCCTGGTGGTCATCCTCATCTTTGGTATCGTGATCGCCGCCGACGAGAGTTCCTCGATCTTCAGGGTGGTTTCGTATGCCTGGGCTGGCTTTGGCGCAACCTTTGGACCGCTGGTGCTGCTGTCGTTGTTCTGGCGGCGCCTGAACCTCCCCGGAGCACTTGCCGGCATGGTGTGCGGCGGCGCCACTGTCTTTATCTGGCATGAACTCATCAAGCCCCTTGGCGGCATCTGGAGCATCTATGAACTGCTGCCGGCCTTTGTTGTAGGCCTGGTTGCGATGGTTGCCGTGAGCCTGCTCACCAAACCCCCCGCACAAGCGGTTCTTGACGAGTTTGACCACTATATGGAGCTTGAGGTCTAATCTGCAGGCTCGGCAGCCGCAACGCTCTGGCCAGCAATGCGACCATATGCGAGGCTCTCTGCGGTTGCACAGGATTGCCTGCGAACAGAACGCTGTTCATTGGTCACCGCTGATTTGGACAGCCAATTCGGGCAGCTAATCAAACACCTTGGCAACATGGCTTGCTTCGTGTGGGTGGGTCTTTCATACTTCCACTCTGCACGTACTGGTGCCTGCTTGGCGTTTCGACGCAAAGGGCGCGTCTCAATCGAAGGGGAACACCTCAATGCTACGACTCATGCGCTACCTTAAACCGTTTGTCTTCGGTTTGCTTTTGGCGGTTGTCATGCTGTTCATCCAAGCGATCTGCGAGCTCAATCTGCCCAACCTCATGAGTAGCATCGTCAACGTGGGCATCCAGCGGGGCGGCATCGAGGAGGATGTCCCGTATGCAATCAGCCAGGACGGCTACAGCTTTATACAGGCCTTCATGGACGATGATGATAAGGCCTTTATGGAGAAGAACTACCATCTGGTAAGCGGCAGCGACAAGGATGTCAATAACGACAACAAACCCTATAGCGACACCTATCCCGCGGCCAAGGACGCAGGCATCCATGCGCTGAACGAGACTCTGACCGCTGAGGATCGCGAGCACCTTAGCGCCACCTTCGGCACGGCAACCTGGACCATGGTCAACGTGCTACGCGAGGTGCAGGCACAGCAAGACGCCGGCACGCTTGAGAGCACCATCGCCGAGCAGGCCGCGGCACAGCCCGAGCTCGCCGTGCAGCTACAGATGTTGCGAGCGCTGGGTGGCCTGGGCGGCGACAAGCCGATAGCGGGCGGTCTCGGCCAGGAGGACGGCTCGGCCATCGACATCCAGAGCTTCGACTTTGCCGAGATATACAAGCTCCAGCCGCTACTCGACCTTCTCCCCAGCTCGATTCTTGAGAACGCGCGAAGCGAGGCAAAGACGATGGATCCGAGCCTGCGCGGGCAGAGCGGCACCCTGTTGGTGGCTGGCTTCTACCGCGATCTGGGCGTCGATATGGTCGCCATTGCAGTCGGCTACATAGGCCGCATCGGCATCTACATGCTGCTTATCACGCTGCTGTCCGGTGTGGCAACCGTGCTGGTGAGCTTTCTGTCGTCGCGCATCGCGGCGGCGGGGGCGCGCAACCTGCGCAAAGATGTCTTTGAGAAGGTCGTGCGCTTTGGCAACGCGGAGTTTGACACCTTTAGCACGGCATCGCTCATCACGCGCTCGACCAACGACATCACACAGATACAGATGCTGCTCACCATGGGCATCCGGCTGGTGTTCTATGCTCCCATCATGGGCATCGGCGGCGTGGTGATGGCGCTTGATAAATCGGTGTCGATGAGTTGGATCATCGGCGTGGCTGTGGTGCTGATCATCGGCATCATGTTGGTTCTCATGGCGGTTGTGATGCCCAAGTTCAAGGTCATCCAGCTCATGGTTGACCGCCTCAACCTGGTGGCGCGCGAGACGCTCAACGGGCTCATGGTCATCCGCGCCTTTGGCCGCAGCGACTTTGAGCGAAAGCGCTTTGAGGGCGCCAATCAAGACCTCACCAAGACCAACCTCTTTGTGCAGCGCGCGATGGCGATCATGATGCCTGTGATGATGCTCATCATGAACGGCCTGACGGTGCTCATCATCTGGGTGGGCGCGCAGAACGTGGCGGCGGCACAGATGCAGGTGGGCGACATAATGGCCTATATGCAATACGCCATGCAGATCATCATGAGCTTTCTCATGGTGTCGATGATATTCATCTTCATTCCCCGCGCCGCGGTATCCGCCGGACGCATAGCCGACGTACTCGACACCAAGCCCAGCATCAACGACCCCGCAGCGCCGCGGCATATCGACGCAAGTTGCAAGGGGCTCGTCGAGTTTCGCAATGTGAGCTTCCGTTATGCCGGTGCCAACGAGGACGCCTTGAGCGACATCAGCTTTGTGGCACAGCCGGGGCAGACCACCGCCTTTATCGGCTCGACCGGCAGTGGCAAGTCGACCATCATCAACCTTATCCCCCGCTTCTATGATGCCACCGCTGGCGAGGTGCTGGTCAGCGGTGCCAACGTGCGCGACCTCACCCAGCACGAGCTGCGCAGCCACATCGGCTACGTGCCGCAAAAGAGCGTGCTCATGGCGGGCACCATCGAGAGCAACATCGCCTACGGCAACGAGGATCTGAGTCCCGAGCAGCTGCGCAAGGTGGCCGAGGTCGCCCAAGCGCTCGATTTCATCGAGGAGAAGGACGAGGCGTTTGACACAGAAGTCGCCCAGGGCGGTGCCAACGTGAGCGGTGGACAACGCCAGCGCCTCTCGATTGCCCGCGCACTCGCCGTCAACCCCGACATTCTGCTGTTTGACGACAGCTTCAGCGCGCTGGACTTCAAGACCGATGCGACGCTGCGCCACGCGCTGGCCGCTTACATCAAGGATGCCACCTTCATCGTGGTTGCCCAGCGTGTGAGCACCATCATGGACGCCGACCGCATCTATGTGGTTGATGAGGGTCGCGTGGTGGGCAGTGGCACACACCGCGAACTGCTTGCATCCTGTGAGGCATACTTTGAGATCGCATCCTCGCAGCTGAGTGAGAAGGAGTTGCAACGTGACGCCCGATAAGCTCTCCGATACGCTTCCCGATACGCTTCCCGATACGCTCGATACCAACATAATGCCCGAAGTGCCCGTGATGCCCAACGCGCCCGACGCGGCTGAGGCGCCCGACGCGGCTGAGGCGCCCGTGACGCCCGACGCGCCCGAGGCGCCTCGGGCACAACAGGAGCCGCGGCAATCCCGCGCGCAACGTGCGCGCGCCGAGCAGCTCCGCAAGGCAGCAGCCAAAAAAGCCTCGCAGACCAAGCAACGACAGCACGGCCCCGGGGCAGGTATGGGCACAATCGAAAAACCCAAGGATTTCAAGGGCACCTTCAAAAAGCTCCTGCGTTACCTGGGCAGATACAAGATCTCCATCGTTGTGGTGATGATCTTCGCCATCGCCTCGACGATCTTTGGCATAGTGGGGCCCAAGATCATGGGCAACGCCACTACCGAGCTGTTCAATGGTGTCATGGAGACGATCGCCGGCACCGGTGACGGCGTGAACTTCGACGTTATCGGCGGCATGCTGCTCCTTCTCATCGGACTCTACGCGATGAGCTCGCTGTTCCAGTTCATCCAGGGATTCGTCATGGCGGGCGTGTCCAACAAGATCGGTTACCGCCTGCGCAAAGAGATCGACAGCAAGATCATGCGCCTGCCCTTCTCCTATTATGACAAGGTCGCCACCGGTGACGTGATGAGCCGCATCACCAACGACGTGGATGCCATCAACCAGAACCTCAACCAATCCATCACGCAGATCGTCACCTCCGTCACCATGCTCATCGGCGTGCTGGTCATGATGTTCTCCATCAGCTGGGCGATGACCATCGTCGCCTTGATCACGCTCCCGGTGAGTCTGGGCGTAGTGGCACTCATCGTCTCCGTGTCGCAGAAGCACTTTACCAATCAACAGAGCTACCTGGGCGAGGTCAACGGCATGGTGGAGGAGAGCTACGGCGCGCATATCGTGGTTAAGGCCTTCAACGGCGAGGCAGCCGCCATCGAGCAGTTCAACCAGAGCAACGAAAAACTCTACAACGCCGCATGGCGCTCCAACTTCCTCAGCGGGCTGATGATGCCCATCATGAACATCATTGGTAACTTTGGCTATGTGGTGATCTGCATCATGGGTGCCTACCTGACTATCAGCGGCACGATAGGCGTAGGCGACATCCAGGCCTTCATCCAATATATGCGCAACTTCCAACAGCCCATCATGCAGGTATCGCAACTCTCCAGCGTTCTGCAACAGACCCTCGCCGCTGCCGAGCGCGTGTTCACCTTCTTGGAGGAGCCAGAAGAGCTCGCCGACATAAGCG
>JAITTM010000128.1 GCA_031286975.1 Coriobacteriales bacterium | reverse complement strand
ATCAACGCCGGTCACCAGGTTCTCCATCCGGGTGTCCTCCTCCGGGTTGTGACTGATGCCCCTGATGCTGGGCACAAACAACATAGCTGTGGGAATAGACGG
Source organism: Coriobacteriales bacterium (assembly GCA_031286975.1). GTDB lineage: Bacteria > Actinomycetota > Coriobacteriia > Coriobacteriales > UBA8131 > JAITTM01. The sequence goes on along the minus strand of JAITTM010000128.1, from coordinate 12,122 downwards.
GGCGATGATCTGGGAGTCATGACCAGCACCCGAATGCATCACATGGTAGTCGACACCCTCCGTGGCGCAGGCATCGCCCAAAAGTCCGATGAGCTTGGCGTCCATCGGAACCGGTGCCTCGTTCATCCAGTTATCAATCTCGACATCGAGACCCATTTGGGAGGCGATGGTGCGGATGGTACTCTCGATGAATCGCGCAAAGCTGTCGAGGGCATACTGCTCGGTATGGCGCGTGTCGACCGTGAAGACGACCTCGCCCGGCACAACATTCACGATATTGGGCTTGGGCTCGACCTTGCCAAAGGTCAGCACCAGGGGGTCGCCCAAGCGACCTGCCTCGTCGAGCAGCGCGACCATGCAGCGCGCCGCACATTCCATCGCATCCTTGCGCATGGATAGGGGAGTGGTACCGGCATGGTTGGCTTCGCCGATCAAGCGGATGGTGTAGCGCTTTTGCCCGGCAATAGCGGTGACCACGCCAACCTGCTTCTCCAGCCGCTCAAGGACGGCACCCTGCTCGATATGAGCCTCGACAAAGGCAACGATGTCTGTCCGCGGAGTTGGGGCGGCAGCATTGAGGTCAAAACCTGCGAACCGCGCAGCCTCTGCAAACGTGATTCCTGCCGCGTCGGTGGCATCACGAAGCACCGCGCGGTCATCGATGCCCATGAGGTTCTTGCTGCCCCAGAACGCGTAGGGAAAACGACTGCCTTCTTCCTCGGCGAACGAGACGACCTCAAGTGAGCGCTTAGGAGTGCCATACTTGTCCAGCAGACGCTGGATGGCGAGAAAGCCGGCGAGGATGCCATACTGCCCGTCAAGGGTGCCGCCGTTGCGCACCGTGTCGATGTGCGAGCCGGTAAGCACGGTCTCCTGGGGAAACTCGCATCCCTCGACGCGACCGTAGAGGTTGCCCGCCGTGTCATAGCGCGCGGCGAGCCCCGTCTCTTCGAAGGTTGTGCGCAGTGTCTCCTGAGCCTGCTTCCAGCTCTCGTCAAAGAGGAGCCGCGTGACTCCACCTTGGGGGTCGGCGCCGATGACCGACATGGTTGCCAGAAGATCCTCCAATGCTCTCAGTTGTTTGTTCATGCTGCTTCCTCTCACTGTCGATACCGCTGGTTTGGGGCTGTTTTTATCTTGTGTTGCCTATGATGGCAGGTTATCGCACGCATTGCATGACCCACAGTAGCCAAAAAAACCTCAGGAGTTGTACACTGTGCACAACGACCTTGCGGCGGCGGTTGGCAACTACGCTTTTGGCACCGCTTTGTGGCATAAGGTCCAGACCCTTGCAAAGGGTCGTCCCCCGCGATTGGAGGCTGCGCCATGCTGTTATCAGAACTGATCGACGCGAACCCCGAGGCGGGGCTCGTCCTGCTCAACCCCGGCGTTAGTCTTGAGCGACCCGTCAGCGGCATCGACAGCTCCGAGACACCCGACATCGACCGCTACGTCGCGCAGGAAACCCTGCTTCTCACCACCGGCATGGTGTTCAAGGACGACCAGCAGGGGCTTGCCCACATGGTGGAACAATTGCATGATGCGGGAACCGCCGGCATTGCCATCAAGCTGGGGCGCTTTATCGCCGCTGTTGATCCCGTACTGCTGAGACGGGCAAGCGAGCTTGACTACCCCGTGTTCTCCATCCCCTTTGACACGACGCTCGGCATCGTCTATCACCGGCTCCAGTCCCACATCTGGGGAGCCGAGACACGGCAGCTCTACGCCGCCCTCGATATCCAGAAGCGCCTCTCGAAGCTGCTGCTGGCGCGCGCCTCGCTCAACGAGTTGCTCTCGCATCTCTCCCGCTCCCTCAAACGCGACGTATTCTATTACGATTACTTCTTCGACCTGCACGCCGCTGGCTCTTCCGATATTGCAACGCGCCCGGACGAACGCCTGGCTGCCGAGGTGGGCAGACTCCTGTTGGACTTGCACCGGAACCAACCTCTCAGCACCATCGATGAGTTCCTGCTCAAGACCGCGAAGGGGGAGCTGCTTTGCACCGTGGCGCCTATCGAGGCTGGTGGCGCCTACCCGGACTTTCTCGCGATACTCTCCGAGATACGGGCACCCGAGTCCTTCTCGTCCGTCATCGCTGAGCAGGCGAGCAGCGTGTTCTCGTTTCTTGTCCACAACACACGACGGCTCACTGAGGCCGACTGGGCCAGTCGTGAGGAGCACTTCCTCAAGCTGCTCCACCTGCGACCGGGGGCCGATCCTGCGCTCATCGACACCCGACCGCTCTCACCCGCGTTCTCGCTTACCGATCTCGACAGCTACCAACTGGTAGCTGTCGGGTTCGATGCGAGCAGGTTGCCGTCGCATCTTGCCGGGCGTGACCATTTCGCTTTGGTGCAACTCTGGCTCTCGAAAGAAACCGCCGCTCTTGGCGAGCGTTGCGTGCTCATCCCCCTGCGCTCCCAAGGTCATCTTTTGCTGCTCGTGCGTGAGCCTCGCACGCTTTTGCCCCTTCTTCTGCAAGGCTTTGCCGACCGCCTGCTTGAATACCTGCCACTGGCGCTTCGATTTGGCGTGGGCAACCAGACCAACAGCCTGGAGACGCTCAACTCCACCTATATCGAGGCGACCACAACCTTGCGGCGCATCCTCGATGACCCCTCGCTGCCAGCGGTGCAGTTCTACAGCTCCAAGGGTATCGGAGAGCTGCTGCAATTCGCCCCCGAGGATCACATCCAGCATTATTGCACGCATATATTGCAGAGCCTGGCTTATCCCAAAGACGAGTACCTGAGCTCGCTTCGTGATACGCTTGAGGCATACCTCGATTGCCAATGCGATCTCACCCACACGGCCAAGAACCTGTATGTGCACCGCAACACCGTGCGCTATCGCATGAACAAGATACAAAACCTGTTAACCCAGGGCTTGAGCGACCCCGATTTTACCCTGCAACTACGCCTGGCCATCTGCCTCTCGCGCAAAAAATGACAGGGTGTGTGCGGTCACTACTGCCTCTCATGGTGCTGGCGTTCCGGCAAAACGGTATCAACTTGAACTCGCGCAACTTAAATAAACAGCTCGATAAGCTTGACACAGGCTTGGCGCGCTTGATTATTCTTAAACTACTACCGGTAAATCCTTATCCTGATATACTAAAAAGTGTGGGAGATACTGTGCTTGTACCTACTAATCGATAATAGCAATCATGAGACAGTGAGCAAGACTGAGAGGAGATTAGCGTGCTGATTCCATCAGGAGACATTCCCCTATTACTGATTGCCCTTATTGTCATTCATACTGGAGGAGCTGTCCTTTTGGCCATGTATGCCAAAAGAAAAGGTTACTCATTTCTGCTTTTCCTTCTACTGGGCGTTTTTGCCTCGATTGTCGTAGAGGGCGTATTGGTTTTAGCAATGCCCAAGAAGCCCTTTTCGCAAGTGACAGCAGATTAGCACCCCCCTTCGTTGCGACGAGGGGCAAAGACTGGGTGACTTTTGTGCCGCCCTCAATAATGCTTCCATAAATATGTTACCAATTACAAAGTCGTAACATTGCAACGTGCTTGTTTCTGCTATCCTGTGTTACAGAAACTTGAAGCGTAACAATATGAGCAAAAATCGCGTTTTCTTACTGATGAGAACAACGCTGAAGGGAGCAGGAATGGGCGTAGGGCAAGGTATCTCTCGCAGAGGCTTTATAAAGGTGGCGGGCGTGGGAGCTGTAGGGTTGACGTTGGGCGGGTTATTGGCAGCTTGCGCTGCTCCGCAAGGTGAAGGTGCAACCGATGAGGACGCCGCCACGACTCCTGCCATCAACTCGCAGGTCATCGTTGCGATGGCGCCTGGCAGCGAGCCCCCGGCGGGCTTCGATCCCTTTGTCAGCTGGGGCTGCGGGGAGCATCAACACGAGCCCCTTATCCAGAGCACCCTTATCACCACCACGGCCAGCATGGGCTTTCAAAACGACCTGGCGACTGGTTACAGCGTGAGCGAGGACGGCCTGACCTGGACCTTCAGTATCCGTGACGACGTCAGGTTCAGTGACGGCACGGTTCTCTCCGCGGCAGATGTGGCGTTTACCCTCAATGGCATCATCGCGTCTGAGGGGGCCGAGGCTGACCTGAGCATGGTCGATACCGCCGAGGCTCCCGATGCCAGCACCGTGCTGCTGCATCTTAACAGGCCCTTCAATGCGCTGCTCTACACGCTGGCTGTTGTGGGCATCGTGCCGGCGCACGCGCACGGAGCCGATTATGGCGAGCGGCCCATCGGCAGCGGCCGTTATGTGTTGGAGCAATGGGACAAGGGCCAGCAGGTCATCCTTGCGGCAAACCCCGATTATTATGGCGAGAAGCCCAAAATCGAGCGTTTGATAGTCGTCTTCATGGCGGAGGACGCGGCGCTGGCCGCAGCGCGCTCTGGGCAGGTCGACCTCGCTTATACCTCGGCGACCTACAGTGGCCAGGAGTTGGCGGGCTACTCGATGTTCGCCGCCAAATCGGTGGACAGCCGCGGTATCTCGTTGCCCACGATGCCTCCAGGGGTCACGCTTGACGAGAACGGCCAAGAGGTCGAGGCGGGCAATGCGGTGACCGCCGACATCGCCATCCGTCGCGCGCTGAACTACGGCGTCGACCGCGAACTGCTGGTGCAAAACGTGCTCAACGGCTATGGCTCGGTTGCCTACAGCGTGGGCGATGGTATGCCGTGGAGCTCCAAGGATATGCAGGTTGCCACCGATGTGTCCAAGGCGCGCGCGTTTCTCACCGATGCCGGTTGGACGCTTGGCAGCGATGGTATCTTTGAGAAGGTCGGGCAACGAGCCTCCTTTGAGCTGTGGTATCCCGCCAATGATTCGGTGCGGCAGGCGCTTGCCTCCGAGTTCAGCAACCAGGTTAAAGAGGTGGGTATCGAGGTGGTTGTCAAGGGCGGCAGTTGGGACGAGTTGTATGCCCATATGTTCACAGACCCTATCCTCTGGGGCTGGGGTTCAAACGCGCCAGTCGAGCTGTACAATCTCAACCACTCAAAGGGCAACAGTAACTTTGCGGGCTACTCCAACGCAACCACCGACAGGTATCTGCTGGAGGCATTGGCGACACCTGCGCTTGAGGATTCGTACCCCCTGTGGCAAAAGGCGCAGTGGGACGGCTCGGTTGGCGTGGCGCCGCAGGGTGAAGCAACCTGGGTGTGGTTTGCCAACATCGACCACCTGTATTTTGCGCGCGATGGCCTGGTGATAGCGCAGCAAAAGCCGCATCCCCATGGGCACGGCTGGTCGATTGTCAACAACATCGACCAATGGAGCTGGGAGTAGGTAAACATGTGTCAGCCCAACGGAGCGCGGCGACGGGAGCTGGCATCCAGGTTTTGGAATGACACTATGACGGGAGCTGGCATTCAGGTCTTGGAATGACAGGCGGCGATAGGAGGGTAGCTTTTTGGCGGCACGTGTCGCACAGCAACTGGTCAAGTTCATCGTGCTCATCTTTGCGGTGAGTGTGGTAGCGTTCTTCCTTGTGAGCATATCGCCCATCGACCCCGTGCAGGCCAATGTGGGGCAGGTCGCCTACCTCAATATGAGTGAGGCGAAGCGCGCCCAGCTGGCGGAATACTGGGGCGTGGGCACCCCTCTCTGGGAGCGCTATGGGCACTGGCTGGGCTCGGCGCTGCAGGGTGATCTGGGCCTGTCGCTACGTTATAACGCGCCGGTTACCGACGTGATAGCCGTGCGTTTTGCCAACTCCGCTGCACTCATGCTGGTGGCCTGGGTCATCAGCGGCGTTTTGGGCTTTGCGCTCGGCATCGTTGCCGCCGCTTTCAAGGATCGTTGGCCCGACCGCCTCATCAAGGGCTACTGCTTCTTGTTGGCCTCCACGCCCACCTTCTGGCTGGCGTTGGTGTTCCTCATCGTTTTTGCGGTGTGGCTCGGCTGGTTTCCGCTGGGCTTCTCGGTGCCCATCGGGGTCGCGCCGGGTGACGTGACGCTGCTGGACAGCCTACATCACCTGGCACTGCCCGCGCTTACGCTCAGTGTGGTGGGCGTTGCCAACATCGCACTGCACACACGCGAGAAGGCCATCGACGTGCTGCAAAGCGACGCTCTGCGCTTTGCCCGCGCCCGCGGCCAGAGTACGGCTGGCGCTCTGCTGCATCACGGCCTGCGCAACCTTGCCCTGCCGGCGCTCACGCTGCAGTTCGCCTCCATCAGCGAGATATTTGGCGGCTCGGTGCTGGTCGAGCAGGTCTTCTCCTATCCCGGCCTGGGCCAGGCGGCGGTGACTGCCGGCCTGGGCGGCGATGTCGCGCTGCTGGTAGGCATCACCATCCTCAGTGCCGCCTTCGTCTTTGGCGGCAACCTGCTGGCCAACGTGCTCTATGGCGTGATCGACCCCCGCATCAGACGCGCAGAACGGAAAGAAAACCATGCCTGACCTCGCAGCCAGTCGCCCTGCGCATAGCGCGCACAGCGTGCATAGGGGCACCGATCTTCTCCCCATACTCCATGCGCCGCGCGCCCGCTTGCTCAACAACCGCAGGCAGACCGTCGTGGTGCTGGTGGTGGCGCTGCTGCTTTTGGCGGCCGTGGTGCTGACGGGGCGGCTGCTTGATGGCGCAGCGCAGCAGACCGACTTTACCGCCAAAAACCTCGCGCCCAGCCTGCAACACCTTTTTGGCACCGACTGGATGGGGCGCGACATGCTTGCTCGCAGTCTCGCGGGTCTCTCGACCAGCGTGCTGGTGGGCCTGTTGGCAGCCGGAACCAGCGCTGTGCTCGCCCTTCTCCTTGGCACCGCGGCAGCTCTGGGTGGCAAGAAGGCCGACACCGCCATCACCTGGCTCATCGACCTGATGATGGGCATCCCGCACATCGTCTTGCTCATCCTCATCTCCTTTGCCATCGGCCGCGGCTTTTGGGGCGTGACCATCGGCGTGGCGCTGACCCACTGGCCCAACCTCGCACGTCTCATCCGCGCCGAGATTCTCCAATGCAAGGAGTCGAGCTTTGTTGCTGTGGCTCGCAAGCTGGGCAGAAGCCCCGTGCGCATCGCGCTTGACCACCTGCTGCCCTACGTGTTTCCGCAGCTTTTGGTGGGTCTGGTGCTGCTGTTTCCGCACGCCATCCTGCACGAAGCCGCCATCACCTTTCTCGGCTTTGGTCTCCCGCCTGAGCAACCGGCCATCGGCATCATCCTCAGCGAATCCATGAGCTACTTAAGCGCTGGCATGTGGTGGCTCGCCCTCTTTCCCGGTCTTGCGCTCATTGCCACCGTGTTTTTGTTCGACCGCGCTGGCTCTAATCTTCGCACGCTCATCGACCCCCATCGTTCGCAGGAATAGAGGTCAAAGTTGCAGAGAAAACCGAGCGAGATCGCCCCTTATAACCTGCCCACCACAGACGCTTTGGGCCACCCCGAAATGAGCTCAGCCGCCGCCGCTCAGCCGCCGCGCAATCACAGCCTCATCGAGCACTCGTCAACGCAGGAGCACCACCACCACGCACACACACCCGCCTCGCGGCACGCCGGCGGCCACCACCTGCTCCAAGTCGAGGGTCTCAACATCGGCTTCACCCTGTACGAGTCGAGCAGACGGCAGGGCGACGACAGGCAGAGCGCCGCAGCGGGGAAGGGCGACGACGGGCTGGGGCAGAGCGCTGGAGCGGGGCGGGCGCAGCACGTGGGGCAGGACAGCAAGGCGGGGCAGGCACCCTTCTTTGCTGCCCAAGCGTTTTTGCGCGCACGGCAAAACCTCGTCCCGGTCATCCATGACCTGCATGTCTCGGTGCACGCGGGCGAGATTGTGGCCATCGTGGGGGCATCCGGCTCCGGCAAGACCCTGCTGGCCGATGCCATCATGGGCATGTTTGAGCCCAATGCCACGGTCAAGGGGCGCATCTGGTTTGACGGCGAGGAGCAGGATGCCCGCAGCTTGGCACAGCTGCGCGGCAACGGCATCTCCCTTGTTCCCCAGAGCATCAACCACCTCGACCCACTCATGAAGGTGGGCAAGCAGGTGCAGGGCTTTGCCAAGAAGGCGCCAATCGCGGGCAAAATGCGCGAGAATCGAGCAAAGCGTCTACCAATGCGCGAGCAGGATCTGAGTGCGCCGGGCCACAGTCAGAGCCTTTCTGGGCGCGGCACACGCAAAGAGCGCGTCCGCAAGCAGCAGGAACTCTTTGCGCGCTACGGCCTGACCCCCAAGGTCGCCCAGCAGTACCCCTTCGAGCTCAGTGGGGGCATGGCGCGTCGCGTGCTGCTCTGCTGCGCGCTCATGGACAACCCGCGCGTCATCATCGCCGACGAGCCCACGCCGGGTCTCGACCTCGAACTGGCGCGGCTGGCCTTGGCCGATTTCAGGGATTTTGCAAACGCTGGCGGAGGCGTGCTGCTCATCACCCACGACATCGAGTTGGCTCTGCAGGTGGCTGACCGTGTGGCCGTCTTCAACGATGGCACTGTGGTTGAAGAGACAGCCGTGGCGCACTTCGCTTCACCCGTCACGCTCAAGCACCCCTTCAGCAGAGCCCTCTGGCACGCCTTACCCGAGCACGATTTTGCCGTGTGTGAGGCAGTGGACAAGAGCGCTCTTCTGCCCTTTGATGGTGATGCGCCATGCTAGAAGCGAGCGACCTCAGCTTTGCCTATAACGCGCAACGCCCCATCTTCGCAGGCCTTGACCTTGCGCTTGGTCGCGACGAGCGTGTGGCACTTGCGGCACCCTCGGGTGCGGGCAAGAGCACGCTGAGCAAGCTGCTGGCGGGGTACCTGCAGCCAACATCAGGCACCGTCCTTCTTGGCGGCAAGCCCCTGCCCAAACGCGGCGTGAGTCCGGTGCAGATGATCTGGCAGCATCCTGAGCTCGCCGTCGATCCGCGGATGCGCCTGCAGGACACCCTGGCCGAGGCGGGCACGGTGACACCCGAGCTCAGGGAGCGGCTGGGAATCAGGGACGCCTGGTTGTCTCGGTATCCGCATGAACTCAGTGGCGGTGAGCTGCAGCGCTTTTGCATCGCACGCGCCCTGGCAACCCAGCCCCGCTACCTGATTGCCGACGAGATAACCACCATGCTCGACGCCGTGACGCAGGCGGTCATCTGGCAGGTGCTGCTTCAGGAGCTGCATGAGCGCGGCATCGGCCTCGTGTTTGTCTCGCATTCTCGCGCACTCACCAAGCGTCTGGCTACCCGCGTTGAGGTGCTGGGAATCTGAGAGATTCTATAGTGAGTGTAACTGTTTGTTGGAGGTGAGATCAGTGGCAGGAAAGCAGGCGCAAAATGCGTCAAATTGTCTTTTTGCACCATCATCCATCCGGACGTTTAATGTTGTCTGTGCCATAACGTCTGCTCCTTTCAAACGACTTTAACTCTTTATATGGATACTGTATTCAATTTGTCACACGTTATTAATACATGGTATATGAATCGTAGGAAAATCTTATGGATAAACTCATGTCGAAGAAAAGCCGAGCGTAGCGTGCTCTATCGCTGTCATTACCTTTTCTGCTATCGCACTTGACAAGCGGTGTTGTTCTTGTCACCATGGTTGAGTACAAATAAACATAGTAAACTTATAAGTTAGCTAATGTTTCATTTAAGGGTAACTCACGGAGAAGGGCAACCCGTACGCCAGAAGGGGAGTATGATGTCGGAGCCATTCATCAGCATACAAGGCTTGAACAAGACCTTTTGGGGAGCCAAGCGCTCGGTTGTTGCTCCTGTTGAGGTGCTGCGCGACATCGACCTCAGCATTCCCCAAGGCGATATCTTTGGCATCATGGGCTTCTCCGGAGCTGGTAAGTCAACCCTGTTGCGCTGCCTCAACCGTCTGGAGGAGCCAGAGAGCGGCAGCGTGCGCATAGGCGAACACGATGTCTGCTCCCTTTCGCATGAGCAGCTGCTCGTGTTCCGTCGCAAGATCGGCATGATATTCCAGCAGTTCAACCTGCTGGAGGCGCGCACCGTTGTGGGCAATGTCTCCTTTCCGCTCGAGGTTGCAGGCCAGCGGTCAGCCGAGCGGCGCGCCCGCGTTGATGAGATACTCGAGCTTGTTGGGCTCACCGATCGGCGCGACTTCTACCCAGGGCAACTCAGCGGCGGACAAAAGCAGCGGGTGGGCATTGCGCGGGCGCTTGCCAACGAGCCCATCGTCTTGCTGAGCGACGAGGCCACTAGCGCGCTCGACCCGCAGATCGCCCTCAACGTTCTTGATCTTCTCATCAATATCAACCAACGCCTTGGGCTTACCATCGTTCTTGTTACCCATCAGATCGAGGTCATCAAATACGCCTGCCGCAACGTCGCCGTATTGGAAAACGGCCGCATCGTCGAGCGCGGTAGCGTGCGCGAGGTGCTCACCAACCCCACCAGCGAGACGATGAAGGTCTTTATGCAGGTGAACAGTGAGATGACAAGCGGGGGCTGGAAGGAGGGCGCGGGTATATGAGCGAGCTAACCGAAGTTATCCGCCGCACGTTCTCGCTTGAGACTTGGGAGGTCATCCTGCCCGCCATTGGTGACACCCTCTATATGACCAGCCTATCCACCCTGTTGATGGCGGTGCTCGGGCTGATTCTTGGCACGGCGCTGTTTGTGACCCGCCCGGACGGATTGCGTCCAGTTCGCGTGTTCTATGCGCTATTTGGCGCCGTCATCAACGCGTTGCGCTCATTGCCCTCGATGGTCATCATCATCCTGACCCTGCCGCTCGCAAAGCTCATCATCGGGCGCTCCATAGGTCCGGGTGCGGTAATCATTGCGCTGGCGCTCACCTGCATACCGATGTTCGCGCGCATGGTCGAAGGCAGCTTTCTCGAGGTGCCGCGCGGCAAGCTCGAGGCGGCAAAGAGCATCGGTGCCCGCAACTGGGAGCTCGTGCTCAAGGTGGCGCTGCCCGAGGCGCTGCCCGGTCTTATCCGTAATTTCACCATCGCCGTCATTGCGGTGATCTCGGTGACCGCGCTTGCCGGGTTCTTTGGCGGCGGTGGCTTGGGCGACGTTGCGGTGCGCTTTGGTTACAACCGGTTTCTCACGCATATGATGGTGGCCGCCGTTCTGGCGCTTATCGTCATCGTCGAGCTGGTGCAGCTGGGAGGTGACGCGTGGGCAAAGCATATCGTGCGCAAACGGCATCTTTAAGACTGTGGCGTCACGCGGTTGGTGGCATCCCAGGCTGTCGGGGTATGCAGCGAATGCGCAGGCCCGGGATAAGACCGGGCTCACTCTTGGCGGCAAGCCGCAGCGGCACGTAGCAACGGCACGTAGCAGCGGCACGTAGCAACGGTAGCCTGCTGCTCGCAACCCGCAAGCTGTTGCCTGCAAGCTGCAAGTCGTCACCCGTAACCGATAGCCAGCAACCAATAACTCTGAAAGGATCATCATCATGAAACAGCGCACAACCACCAGACTAGTGCTCCTTGCCATCGCGGTAACCGCCGCGTTGACCGCCCTGCTGCTCGCCGCTTGCGGCTCACCGGCAAGCGATACCAATGCTGCCAACACCGACAACAGCAGCAACTCCGCAAACACCAGCGCCGCGGCCAACGCGCCTGTCACCCTCAGGGTAGGTGCCGCGCAGGTGCCCCATGCCGAGCTGCTCGAGTTTATCAAGCCCACGCTCGCCGAGCAGGGTGTCAACCTCGAGATTATCGTCCCCACTGACGAGAGCCAGCTCAACCTGTTGGTCGATGATGGCGAGCTCGACGTCAACTACATGCAGCACGAGCCGTACCTCGACTCCGTTGTTGCCGAGAAGGGCTTTGACCTCGTGAGCGTTGGCGGCATCCATGTCGAGCCCATTGGCGCCTACTCCACTCGGTATGCTTCTGCCAGCGAGGTGCCCGACAACGCGGTTGTCGCCATCCCCAATGACGGCACCAATGAATATCGCGCCCTGCGCATCCTCGAAGAAGCCGGCTTTATCACCCTCAAGCCGGACATCGACCCGGTAACCACCACCAAAAACGACATCGCGACCTATGTGAAGCCTATTGAGATCGTCGAGCTTGAGGCCGGGCTCATCGTGCGCACCAGCGACGAGTACGATGTCTACATCTCCAACACCAACCGCATCCTCGAGGCGGGTATCGACCCCACTACCAACCTCTTCCGCGAGGGTGCCGACTCGCCCTATGCCAACATACTGGTGACCAAGTCGGCGC
>JAITTM010000114.1 GCA_031286975.1 Coriobacteriales bacterium | reverse complement strand
TCTCTCCAAGGCATGCAAAACACGCGGCGAGACGAATCGCGGCGTGCGGCGATAGGTGTGGGCAAAACTGACTAGCGAATAGCCTTGTTGTTCAGGCGCTCGCGGCAGCGGCGGACGTTCTCATTGAGGGAATCCAGGGTATTCTCGATATGGGAGAAGACCGTGTCGGCGTAATCCTCGGCACCTGCACGGGTCTCACGCTCCATCTCGCGGGCATCGGCCAGGATATTCTCCGCCTGCTGCTGGGCGATACGCACGATCTCTTGCTCACTGGCGATGATCAGGGCTTGGTTGCGCGCGTCCTCCAAGATGCGATTGCACTCAATCTCGGTATCCTCAAGCATACCCTGGCGCTCACGAACCACCTGCCGTGCCTGTGCGAATTCAACAGGGAACGCCTGACGGATCTCATCAAGTATATCCAAAGCCGGCCCGACATCGATTTGCTTTCTATCCCTGCTGCCTAATACGGATTTGCCGTCCTCGATAAGGTCGGACAACTCGTCAAGCAGTGACAGTACCCCAGTTTCATCCATGTTTGTTCCCTTCGAGCTTCATTTTGGCTTCATGTTTCCTTGGCGCTTTGAATCCACACCGGTCACGACAAAACCCGAGACGCAAAGTGCGAAAATATAGCTGTAGGTAGTCTATCAGAAACTTGCCGATCTGCCACGGGAAAAATAAGCTCCTATATGCTGGAACCTCGCAGGGCTCCGCCCGAAGGAGCTGGTGAGCTGCGGTGTTCGTTGTTGTTTTGGGAGAAGGACGCGTTGCTGTATCACCAGTCCAGCTGAGGGAGAGTATCCATGGTCTATTGACCATGCGGTCAATAGATGATAGGCTATTATTGACCATATGGTCAATCTCCGTGGAGACCAGCAGACGATAGCCGGGGGAGCCGATGAGCAGCACGAGCAACACAACAACCGCGACTGCCAGAACCTACGAACAGTTCGAACGCATCGCTGCCGAGAAGCGCGAGCGCATTTTGCAAGCAGCCTTAGAGGAGTTCGCCAACAATGATTACGCGCAGGCCTCCACAAATGCCATCGTCGAAGGTGCGGGCATCAGCAAGGGCCTGCTCTTCCACTACTTTGGCGACAAGGCCGGACTGTACTGCTACCTGCTCGATTATGTGACCCAGAGATATACCACAGAGTTGATGGCGCACATCGACTTGCAGCCCACCCATCCTATCGATCTTTTTGCCACGCTGCAGCAAACAACCGAGTTCAAGCTGTATGCCACTCAAAAATGCCTGCTCGAAGCCCGCCTGTTTGTGCGCGCGGTAAAAAACACCCTCCCGCCCGAGCTTAAGGAGAAGGTCGATGAGCAGATTGGTGCCGCATACGACGCGTACGAAGCGGTAATTGCGGCACTTGACGAGAACCTGCTGCGCGAAGGCATGGACAAACGGATGGTGGCCAAGGCGATCTATTGGATCAGCGAGGGGATCACCAACGAGGTGATTGCCACGGTAAGCTCCCATTTTGAGATGGACGAATACGAGCGCATCATCGCGGATGCGTCGCGCTATTTCGATTTGATGCGCGCGATGTTTTATAAGCAGGAGAACTGAGCGGACAGGCAAGAAAGAAAGAGAGGAGCTCCAGAATGAGTGTTATCGAAATCTCGAGCCTCAAGAAGCGTTTTGGCAAGGTGCAGGCGCTTGACGGCGTTGATCTGAGTGTGGAGGCGGGCGAGGTCTACGGTTTTATCGGCCCCAATGGTGCTGGCAAGTCCACGACCATCCGCGTCCTTCTCGGCCTGCTTAAAGCCAGCGAAGGCACAGCACGCATCTTTGACAAGGATGTCTGGCATGATGCCGTGGCCATCCACCGCGACATCGCCTATGTGCCGGGAGATGTGAACCTGTGGAACAACCTATCTGGAGGCGAGGTCATCGACCTGTTCTGTCGGCTGCGCAAAAGCCACGAGCACAGCTATCGCGACGAGCTGATCGAGCGCTTCGAGTTCGACCCCACCAAGAAGTCGGGCACCTACTCCAAGGGCAACCGCCAAAAGGTCGCGCTGATCGCAGCCTTCTCGGTAGCTGCCAGGCTCTACATCCTCGACGAGCCAACCAGTGGCCTCGACCCTCTGATGGAGCAGATCTTTCGCCAGTGCATCGCCGAGGCAAAAGCCCGCGGGGCGACCGTTTTGCTCTCCAGTCACATCCTCTCGGAGGTCGAGCAGCTCTGCGACCGTATCTCGATCATCCGCTCCGGCAAGATCATCGACTCGGGCACCCTTGACGGGATGCGCCACCTGACGCGCAATCACGTTTCTTTGCAGACTGACGCGCCGCCCGCAACACTGGCGGGGCTGGCCGAGTTGCCAGGCGTGCATCACCTGAAAACCGATGCTGCGGGCATGGTGAGTTTTGACATGGATAACGCCGAGACCGCGGCGGTTCTGGCTTTTCTCGCAGACAAGAGCATCAGGCATCTTGTGAGCACGCCTCCCAGCCTGGAGGAACTATTCATGACGCATTACGTCAGCCACTGAGAGGAGGAGCGATGTCTAGTCTTTTGGGCACTCTTGGTCTTATCCGCTTCATACTCAGGCGCGACCGCCTCTATCTGCCTCTGTGGATCATCGGCTTGGTGACGCTGTCGGTTTTCTTTGTGCCCATGCTGCCGGACATGGTTGGCGATGAAGCCTCCAAACAGGCGCTGGTAGAGACGATGAAGAACCCCGCGATGACCATGATGGTCGGCCCGGCGTTTGGCAGTAGCTACACGCTTGGAGCGATGTATGCGCAGTTCATGCTGGTCTGGGTGGCGCTCGGCTACGGTATCATGAACGTCATGTTCGTCATCCGCCACACCCGCAAGGATGAGGAGGAGGGCAGGCTTGAGATGATTGGTGCTCTGCCCATCGGGCGCAACGCCAACCTGCTGGCAAGCTTGCTGGTCATACTGGCCGCCAACGTGCTGATCGCCTTGCTTACAGCTGCAACCATCCCCGCCTTTGGTGTGGAGACCATCGACTTTACTGGTGGCCTTAGCTATGCTTTTGCGCTGTCTGCCTGCGGATTCTCCTTTGCCGGCATCGCCGCACTGTGCTCACAGATAACCACACGGGCACGGGGTGCGCTCGGGCTCGGGCTGGCCTTGCTTGGCTGCGCCTACCTGCTGCGCGCTATGGGCGATGCGGATGCCAACCTCGAGCTACTCTCCTGGATATCCCCTCTCGGGGCGGCTTCGCGCTGCGAGCCCTTTGTTGGCAATCTTTATTGGCCCGTCCTGCTGCTGTTTGCCGAGGGGTTGGTTTTCTCAGGCTTGAGTTTTGCGTTTTCATCAGCCCGCGACATCGGTGCTGGCCTATTGCCACAACGCCGTGGCCGCGCCCATGCCTCGGTGCTGCTGCGTGGCGAGTGGAGCCTAGCCTGGCGCGAACTGCGCGGGACTGTCATCGCCTGGCTGGTGGTCTGCTTTGTGTTCTCGGCAGCCTATGGCTCAGTGATGGGCGAAATGAACGCCTTTATCGAGAACAATGAGATGTACCAGGCCCTTGTGGGTGTTGGCGGAAGTACGAGCGATATCACAAACCCGGTGATCTCGATGCTGATGTTGATAATGTCGATGATCGCGACAATCCCAGTGATCTCTGCAATCAGCCGCCTGCGATCCGAGGAGCGCCGCGGCAGGTTAGAGCAGCTGCTGGCCAAGCCGGTCTCGCGCAGCTACCTGTTCGCTGGCTACTTTGTGATTGCTGTGGCGACAGCAGTGCTCATGATGCTTGCCAATGCGTTTGGGTTTTGGTTGGCGGCGAGCAGCACCCTCAGCGAGCCGATGGATATGGGGCTTGTCTTCAAGGTGACGGCGAGCTACCTGCCAGCTGTTATAGCCTTTGCCGGGCTGGCAGCCTTTCTGGCGGGTGCCTTGCCGCGCTTGATCAGCCTCGCTTGGGTGTTTTTGGTCTACTCGTTTTTGGCGGTGTACATCGGGCGCACGATGGATCTGCCACAGTGGGTTGCCAGAGCCACGCCCTTTGGCCTGCTGCCCAGCTATCCGATGGATGCCTTTGACTGGCCACTCGCCATCGCTCTTGTCGGGGTCAGCGTTGCGATTGCCGCACTGGGTGCCATCGTCTATCGCCAGCGCGATATGAGCGCGCTGTGACATGCAGCAGCTCATCCCTGCTGGCGATTGCCGGATTGCTGTCAGTAACTCACGGCTCTCAGATTTCTTTTTAAAACCAACGATGGAATCATCTAGGCTTTTCGTCTTGATCGTTGAAGTGCGCCAGCAATCCAAATGGGACGAGGGAATGGGACGAGGGGACGGTCCCCTCGTCCCACACAGATGATTAGTTTAGTCTCTGCCTTCAAATTGTTTTGCATAATCCCAGTTTATTTCCAACAGTTCCTGATACGGAACTATCTTTTTTACTGCACTATTAGCCTCGTACTCTTTTGCCCAAAAAAATGGGTAAACAAGAACTCCGCTTTCAATAGCAACGTTTTCAAAGAATTCACCAGAATTATCCCAAAGGAACGATTCGTAGAATTCGTTTAGGTCTTTTGTTGAAATCCACTCAATAAATCCGTCGTATGAAATCTCCAGATTCTCCCATTGCAAAGAATCGGGAGCAAAATAGACTATCCCACTTTTGGTTAACGCGAATATCCCTCCAAAGACATCATGAGCAATGGCGTATCTGTTTTCTCCAATGAATTCACT